>JBKQKT010000608.1:0-11783 GCA_052147365.1 Candidatus Korobacteraceae bacterium
GCCAACAACCGCACCTACTTCCTGGGCAAGATCATCCCCTACCGGGGCTCGTGGGTCGAGTTCGAATACGACCAGAAGAACGTGCTCTACGTGCGCATTGACCGCAAGCGCAAGTTCCTGGGCAGCATTTTCCTGCGCGCTTTGGGCCTGCGTTCGGATGAGGACATCCTCCGCACGTTCTACACGGTGGACCGCATTGCCCTGCACGATAAGAAGCTGTATTGGACATTGGATCCCACCGTTGACCGTCCCACGAACCTGGTCGGCATGAAGCTGGCGCACCGCATCGCTACCAAGAGCGGCGAAGAGATTGTCCACTCCGGCCGCAAAGTCACAGCCGCGGTGTTGAAGGAAATCCAGAAGCAACGGATCTCCGAGATTGAGGTCGACCTCAGCGATCTGGAAGGCGCTTTTGTCGCCGCCGATGTGGTTGACACCAACACCGGCGAGATCTTGCTGGAGGCCAACTCCGAGCTGACGGCCGAAAAGCTGTCGAAGATGATCGATGCCGGCATTGGCGAATTGCACGTGTTCTTCCCTGAGCGCGACGACGTGGGCACGGTCATCAGCGCCACGCTGCGCCGCGATTCGGTGAAAACGCCGCAGGAAGCGCTGATTGAGATTTATCGCAAACTGCGGCCGGGCGATCCGCCGACACTTGACACGGCAACCTCGCTCTTCCACGGCATGTTCTTCGATTCGCGGAAGTATGACTTCTCGCGTGTGGGCCGGCTGAAATTCAACATCAAGCTGTTCGAGAGTGAAGACGCCACCAACCTCGAGAACCGCACCCTGGAGCCGGAAGACTTTTACGGTACGATCCGCTACCTGCTGAAGCTGCGCAAGAACATCGGCACGGTGGATGACATTGATCACCTCGGCAATCGCCGCGTTCGCGCGGTTGGTGAGTTGCTGGAGAACCAGTTCCGTATAGGTCTGGTCCGCATGGAGCGTGCCATCAAGGAAAAGATGAGCGTGTACCAGGAGATGTCCACGGCCATGCCGCACGACCTGGTGAATGCCAAGCCAGTGATGGCGGCCATCCGCGAGTTCTTCGGCTCGTCGCAGTTGTCGCAGTTCATGGACCAGACGAACCCGTTGTCCGAGATTACACACAAACGTCGCCTGTCGGCGCTTGGGCCGGGCGGTCTGTCGCGTGAGCGCGCTGGATTCGAAGTCCGCGACGTTCACCCGACGCACTACGGCCGCATCTGCCCGATCGAGACGCCGGAAGGTCCAAACATCGGCCTCATCTCATCGCTGAGCTGTTACGCCCGAATCAATGATTACGGATTCATAGAATCGCCGTATCGCAAAGTGAAGAACGGCCGGGTGCTCGATTTCATAAGCGTGGTCAACGCCGGTGACAGCGATTATCGCGTCGGTGACCACCTCGAGAAGGCCGAGGTCCTCAAGGCCATCGCGGATTTGAAAGAGCGACGGAAGAAGCCTATCGACTTCGAGCCGTATTCCTTCTACCTCTCAGCGTGGGAGGAGGACCGCCACGTAATCGCCCAGGCCAATGCCGAAATTGACGACAAGGGCCGCATTGTTGCGGAACTCGTGAACGCCCGCAAGGCTGGGAACTTCGTGCTGGTCAATCGCGATGAGGTGGACTATATCGACGTCAGTCCGAAGCAGCTCGTCTCGGTGGCGGCATCGCTGGTGCCCTTCCTGGAACATGACGACGCCAATCGCGCGCTGATGGGAGCGAATATGCAGCGCCAGTCGGTGCCGTTGCTCCGCGCCCAGGCGCCGATCGTGGGTACGGGCATGGAAGGGGTTACCGCGCGCGATTCCGGCGCGGTTGTGCTGGCACGCCGCAGTGGCATCATCGACTCCGTCGATTCCGAGCGCATCATCGTTCGCGTTGAGGGCGAGCACCATCCCGGACAGCTTTCGCGCGAGGTGGGCAGTGACATCTATCAGCTCACAAAGTTCAAGCGCTCCAACCAGAACACCTGCATCAACCAGCGTCCCATCGTTAAGAAGGACCAGCGGGTGGCCAAGGGGCAGGTCATCGCCGATGGTCCTTGCACCGATATGGGCGAGCTGGCGCTGGGCCGCAACGTGCTGGTCGCGTTCATGCCGTGGCGCGGTTACAACTTCGAGGACGCGATCCTGGTCTCCGAGAAGATGGTGAAGGAGGACTATTACACCTCCGTACACATCGAGGAGTTTGAGATCGAGTCGCGCGACACCAAGTTGGGACCGGAGGAAGTCACCCGGGACATTCCGAACGTCAGCGAATCAGCGCTGCGCGATCTCGACGAGAGCGGCATCATCCGCATCGGCGCGACCGTGAAGGCGGGTGACATCCTGGTTGGCAAAGTTACGCCCAAGGGCGAAACCCAGCTGACACCGGAAGAAAAGCTGCTGCGCGCCATCTTCGGCGAGAAGGCCGGTGATGTCCGCGACGCTTCGCTCACCTGTCCTCCGGGTATCGAGGGCACGGTAGTGGACGTGAAGATTTTCTCCCGCAAAGGCCAGGAGAAAGATGAACGAGCCAAGTTCATCGAGTCGGAGCAGGTTGCCAAGCTCGAGAAGAACCTGGCGGACGAAATCCGAATCCTCACCGACGAACGTTTGAAGCGCCTGGAATCGTTGCTTGGCGCCAAGGAAGTGCTCGCCGACCTGCATGACGAGCGCACCAACAAGCGCCTGTTGACCAAGGGGGTAATCCTCGATCGCGACGCCATCGAGCGGATCTCGACGCGCAACCTCAAGCGCATCAAGTTCCCCGACAAGGACCCGCGCGTCAACGAGCAGATTGACGAAATCGAGGAGATGACCTCGCGCCAGATTGACGTTCTGCGCAAGATTGTCCGCGAGAAGGTCGAGAAGCTGCAGAAGGGCGATGAGCTTCCACCGGGCGTGATCAAGCTGGTGAAGGTATATATCGCCATGAAGCGCAAGCTGAGCGTGGGCGACAAGATGGCCGGACGCCACGGAAACAAGGGCGTCATCGCGCGCATCCTGCCGGAAGAGGACATGCCGTACCTCGAAGACGGTACGCCAGTGGAGATTGTTCTGAATCCGCTGGGTGTGCCCAGCCGTATGAACGTGGGCCAGATCCTTGAAACCCATCTCGGATGGGCCGGCTATGCCCTGGGGCAGAAGATTGACGAATTGCTGAAGGAGAACTCCAAGGCAGAGCATGTGCGCCGCGAACTCAAAGCCATGTTCAAGGACACGCCGTTCGTGGACGAGTTCGCCAACCTCGACGATGAGACGCTGGAAAAGGTGGCCGCCGGCATGAAGGACGCTGTGTACTTCAGCTCGCCGGTGTTCGACGGTTCCAAGGAGCTGGAAATCAAGTCTCTTCTTGCACAGGGCAGCTTGCCGGAATCGGGTAAGACCTACTTGTATGACGGTATGTCGGGTGAGAAGTTCGAGCAGCCGGTCACGGTGGGCTATATCTACATGCTCAAACTCTCCCACCTGGTGGACGACAAGATCCACGCCCGTTCGATCGGGCCGTACTCGCTGATTACCCAGCAGCCGCTGGGCGGAAAGGCGCAGTTCGGCGGTCAGCGGTTCGGAGAAATGGAAGTCTGGGCCCTCGAAGCCTACGGCGCAGCCTACATCCTGCAGGAATTACTCACCGCGAAGTCCGATGACGTCTATGGCCGCACCAAGATTTACGAGGCCATCGTCAAAGGCGAAGCGGCGATCGAGCCGGGCGTGCCGGAATCGTTCAACGTGCTGATTCGCGAATTGCAGTCGTTGTGCCTTGACGTGGAGCTGATCAAGACCAACGAGCGCAAGGTGCTGGCGGCTCCCGTCGCGGCCGACTAGGCCGCTTCGCAACGGAAATTGAGGTAGCTGCTTCCATTGCTCCCGCAGGAGGCAGCACCGAAAAAGAAGAATCACCGGGAGCCGCAAGCGGCCGCGCATAGCCCGCGAATCCCTGCAGCCTGTCGCCAAAAGGCCATGCGGGGAAGGAGGACATTTTGTACCGCTCGAGTCCATTTGACCTCGGAAATCCCATTGCCGACTTTGACGCCATTCGCATCAGCCTGGCTTCGCCCGAGAAGATTCGTAGCTGGTCTCACGGGGAAGTCACCAAACCGGAGACGATCAACTACCGCACCTTCAAGCCGGAGCGCGATGGCCTGTTCTGCGCGCGCATCTTCGGCCCGGTAACCGACTGGGAGTGTCTCTGCGGCAAGTACAAGCGCATGAAGCACCGCGGCGTAATCTGCGACAAGTGCGGTGTGGAAGTGACGCTCTCCAAGGTGCGCCGCGAGCGCCTCGGCCACATCGAGCTGGCTTCTCCGTGCTCGCATGTGTGGTTCTTTAAGGGACTGCCCAGCCGCATCGGACACATCCTCGACATTTCGCTCCGCGAACTGGAGTCGGTGCTCTATTTCGAAGCCTACGTTGTGGTTGAAGCCGGCGACGCTCCGGTCAAAGAGCGCGAAGTCATCAAGGACGAAACCAAGTATCGCGAACTTGACCAGGCGCACCGCGCCGGCGGGTTCAAGGCCATGATGGGCGCCGAAGCCATCAAAGAATTGCTCAAGCGCGTGGAAGTGGATGCGCTGTCCACCGAGCTGCGCGAAAAGATGCGCAGCGAAACCTCGGTGCAGAAGCGCTTGAAGTACGCCAAGCGCCTGAAGGTAGTGGAGGCATTCCGCAAGAGCGGCAACAAGCCCAACTGGATGATCCTGGATGTGATTCCGGTCATCCCTCCGGAACTGCGTCCTCTGGTTCCGCTCGACGGTGGCCGCTTCGCCACCTCTGACTTGAACGATCTCTATCGCAGGGTCATCAACCGCAACAACAGGTTGAAGAAGCTGATGGACCTGCACGCACCGGAAGTGATCGTGCGCAACGAAAAGCGCATGCTGCAGGAAGCGGTTGACGCCCTCTTTGACAACGGACGCCGTGGCCGCGTGCTGCGTGGGGCCAACAACCGTCCGCTCAAGTCGCTGTCGGACACCCTGAAGGGCAAGCAGGGACGCTTCCGCCAGAACCTGTTGGGCAAGCGCGTGGACTACTCGGGCCGCTCGGTCATCGTGGTTGGTCCCGACCTCAAGCTGCACCAGTGCGGGCTGCCCAAGAAGATGGCGCTGGAATTGTTCAAGCCATTCATCTATCACCGGCTGGAGCAGACCGGACATTGCACCACCATCAAGCAGGCCAAGGAAATGGTGGAGGCGCAGGAGCCTGTCGTTTGGGACATCCTGGAAGAGGTCATCAAGGACCATCCTGTCCTGCTGAATCGCGCGCCAACTCTTCACCGCCTCGGCATCCAGGCGTTCGAGCCGGTGCTGGTGGAAGGCAAGGCAATCAAAATTCACCCTCTGGTCTGCACGGCGTTCAACGCCGACTTCGACGGCGACCAGATGGCGGTTCACATCCCACTTTCGCCGGAAGCGCAGGTGGAAGCCAGCGTCTTGATGCTGGCCTCGCACAACATTCTGTCGCCCGCGTCCGGACAGCCGATTACCGTGCCGACGCAAGACATGGTGTTGGGTATTTACTACCTGACGAAAGCCAAGCCCGGCGCCAAAGGCGAAGGTCGCGCTTTCGCCAACATCGACGAAGTGCTGCTCGCCAAGGAAGCCGGAGAAGTCGAAACGCTCACCCCGATCCGGCTGCGCTACTCGGGTGAGGTAATGGACCTCACCACGGCGTACGACGATCAGGACGTGATCCACACGGAGCCTACCAACTTCGAGCGCCAGTTCATCTCGACCACGGTGGGTCGTGCCATCATGAACGACCACCTGAAGCGAGGCGCTGCCGAAATGCCGTACATCAACGGCTTGCTCAAGAAGAAGGGCGTTGGCCAGTTGGTGAACTACTGTTATCTGCGCTTCGGCCTGGAAACCACAGTACGGATGCTGGACGGCATCAAGCAGCTCGGCTTCCACTACGCCACAAAGGCGGGCCTGTCGATCGGAATCGACGACATGGTAATCCCGCCGGGCAAACAGACGCTGGTGCGTGATGCTGAGAAGCAGGTTATCGCTGTGCAGCAGCAGTATCTGGACGGCGCCATCACCAACGGCGAGCGCTACAACAAGGTGGTCGAAATCTGGTCGGCAATCACCGAAAAGGTGGCCGACGAGATGTTCGGCAACATGCAGCAGATGGACAAGGCCGGCGAGATCAATCCCATCTACATCATGGCCGACTCCGGCGCTCGCGGTTCGAAGCAGCAGATTCGCCAGCTCTCGGGTATGCGCGGACTGATGGCCAAGCCCTCGGGCGAGATCATCGAGACGCCAATCACGGCGAACTTCCGCGAGGGACTGACGGTGCTGGAGTACTTCGTTTCAACCCACGGCGCGCGTAAGGGCCTGGCCGATACCGCTCTCAAGACGGCGGATTCCGGCTACCTGACTCGTCGCCTGGTGGACGTGGCCCAGGACGTCATCATCAGCGAATACGATTGCGGCACGGTGGACGGTATCTACGTCACTTCCATCGTGGAATCGGGCGAGATCATCGAGCCGTTGCGTGACCGCATCGTCGGCCGTGTTTCGCTGGAGAAGATCAAGGACTACGAAGGCAACGTCATCGTTGACATCAACCAGGAGATCACCGAAGACCTGGCGGGCTCGGTGCAGGCCGCGGGCATTGAGCGCGTCAAGATTCGCTCGGTGTTGACCTGCGAGTCGAAGCGCGGTGTCTGCGTGATGTGCTACGGCCGCAACCTGGCTTCAGGCCGTTTGGTTGAGTTGGGTGAAGCTACGGGCGTCATCGCAGCGCAGTCCATCGGCGAGCCGGGAACGCAGCTCACCATGCGTACCTTCCACATCGGCGGTACGGCGTCGCGAGTCAGTGAGCAGTCGCGCCTCGATGCCAAGAACAACGGCGCCGTGCGCTTCATTAATCTCATCACCGTACGGGCCAAGGAAGGCCACCTGGTGGTGATGAACCGCAACGGGTCGATCGCCGTCGTTGACGACAAGGGCCGTGAAAAGGAGCGCTATGCAGTCGTGTATGGCGCAAAGGTCAAGGTCGAAGACGGTCAGCAGGTTTCGCTGGGCGAGGTGCTGGTGGAATGGGATCCGTACACCTTTGCCATCCTGACGGAAATCGGCGGCACCGTGCAGTTCAAGGACCTGCAGGAGGGCCTGACGCTGCACGAGGAAGTGGACGAAGTCACCGGACTCTCGCGTCACGTCGTCATCGATTCACCGGACGAAAAGCGTCAGCCGACGATCATCATCAAGGGAGGCAAAACCAGCAAACGGTATCTGATGCCTTCGCGCGCTCACCTCATGGTGCAAGACGGCGAAACCGTGACCCCGGGCGACGTGCTGGCGAAGATCCCGCGCGAAACTACCAAGACCAAGGACATCACGGGTGGTCTGCCGCGCGTGGTCGAGCTGTTTGAAGCCCGCAAGCCGCGCGAAACCGCGGTCATCAGCGAGATCGATGGCGTGGTGAAGTTCGGCGACGTGAGCAAGGGACAGCGCAAGATCTACGTCGTGGCAGACAACGGCACCGAGAAGGAATACCAGGTGCCGCGTGGCGTTCACATCAATGTGCAGGAAAGCGAACGCATCCGCGCCGGTGAACCGCTGATGGACGGCCCTCTCAACCCGCACGACATTCTGGCCGTGCTGGGAGAGAAGGAGTTGCAGGCTTACCTGGTGAACGAAATCCAGGAAGTCTACAGACTTCAGGGCGTGAACATCAGCGACAAGCACATCGAAGTGATCGTTCGCCAGATGATGCGCTGGGTGAAAGTGGAAGACGTGGGCGATACGTCGTTCCTGCTCGAACAGCAGATCGACAAGTTCCGCTTCCGTGAAGAGAACGAGAAGGCGATCGCCAACGGCGGCAAGCCGGCTACCGGCCGTCCGCTGCTGTTGGGCATCACCAAGGCTTCGCTCTCGACCGACTCATTCATCTCGGCGGCGTCTTTCCAGGAGACCACGCGCGTGCTTACCGAAGCCTCGATTCAGGGAGCGGTAGACCACCTGCGCGGTCTGAAGGAGAACGTCATCGTGGGCCGTCTCATTCCCGCGGGGACCGGCATGGAGTACTACCGCAATGTCCGGCTGTCGCAGGAGATGGAAGAGGCCGCTGCCAAGGTACAGGAGGAGGTCACCGCCGCGTACGAAGAAGCCGAACGCGCGCTGGAACTGCTCCGCCACGAAGGCGAGAACGAAGGCGAGGAAGTGGTGGCCGAATAACAGCGCCATAGACGGCGACGTTTGGCAGTAACTGCCGCACGAAGGGGGCGACGATTCTAGTCGCCCCTTGTTTCTAGGCTGTGTAAACTGCCCTTGCGCTCTAACTTTCTCCTGTTATGGTTCGGTTTTTCGAACATCTTCGTCTGGCGCTGTGGCGGGCCTTCGTGCACGACGCCTTTGCCGTGGCTAAAGGCGCTGCTTTCTCCGCAATTTTTACGCTGTTTCCTGCCGTGCTGCTTGTGGCCTCGGTGCTCTCCGAGTCGCACAAGACGGCGGGCTTTATCCGTGAGATCGGCCATGCTCTAGGCCGCATTCTGCCGGAAGGGACCAGGACCGCTGTCCTGCAATACTTCAGCGGCACGAAGCCAGTCAGCGTGAGGTTTGTGATCACCGTCGCAGCCATCACTTTGTGGACGGGTTCGGGCATGATGATCTCCTGGATGGAGGGCTTCCGGAATGCCTACCAGATGCCGAAAATCTGGGGGCTGGTGAAGGAGCGCATGATTGCCTTCCTGCTGGTCGTCCTCGCCGGCATTCCCATGGTTTTCGCCTCCATTCTGCTGGTATTCGGCAACCAGATTGAGGCGTGGATTGTGTATCACCTCGGCCACGAGCTTGGGCCGTATGTGCTCGGGCTGTGGACGGCGTTGCGCTGGATCATCGCTGCTCTTACTAGCATTGCCGTCATCGGGCTCATTTACCATCACGGAGTGCCGCGAACACAACCATGGCATCGCGTGCTGCCCGGCGCGGCGCTGGCCACCGTGCTGTGGTTCGCTTCCACCCTGGTGTTTGGTTTCTATCTGCGCCACTTCGCCAATTACGACGTCATCTATGGCTCGGTTGCAACTGCCATAGCGCTGCTCATCTGGCTGTACATCGTCTCCATGGTGGTGTTGATCGGCGCCGAGTTCAATGCTCAGCGCTATCCGCGATTCCTCTTTGGAGCGCATTCCGAACTCGGTTCCGAGCCCAAGCGGGGACGCTCTGACAATGTCTGACATGAACAGCAACTCTACCGCGAGCCTCGCTCCTCTTTGCCGCCGCGCCAAGATCGTCTGCACCATCGGCCCAGCCAGCGATACCGAGGAGATGATGCGCGAGCTGATGATGCGCGGTATGAACGTTGCCCGCCTCAACTTCTCCCACGGCTCGCACGAAGACCACGCTCGCGTGATCAGCCGCCTGCGTAAAGTGGCGCGCGAACTCGGGCGCACCATCGGCATTCTGCAGGACCTGCAAGGCCCGAAGATCCGGACCGGACGTCTCAAGGACCGCCTGGCGATCACGTTGCGGACGGGGCAGACGATCACCATTACCTCGCGAGACGTGATGGGCACCGCCGAGATTATTTCCACCACGTACCAGGACCTCGCACGCGACGTAAAACCCGGCGAGCAGATTCTGCTCTCCGATGGCCGGATCGAGCTGATGGTTAGGGAAGTTTCCGGCACCGATGTCATTTGCGACGTGGTGAACGGCGGAACGCTGGGCGAGCATCAGGGCATTAACTTGCCTGGCACAAACGTCAGCATTCCATCGCTCACTCCGAAGGACGAGGAGGACCTCGACTTCGGTCTCAGACACGCTGTGGATCTTGTCGCTATCTCATTTGTGCGCACTGCCGATGACGTTGTACGCGCGCGGCGAGCCATCGTGGCGCGCGGTGGTGTGACTCCACTCATCGCCAAGCTGGAGAAACCGCAGGCCATCGACAACCTCGACTCCATCCTGGAGGTCGCCAACGGCGTGATGGTCGCGCGCGGCGACCTTGGCGTTGAGGTAGCGCCGGAGAAGGTTCCGCTCATCCAGAAGCTCGTCATCCGCCGCGCCCTCGACTTCCGCAAGCCTGTGATTACAGCCACGCAGATGCTCGAATCCATGACTGAGAACCCGCGGCCGACGCGTGCCGAGGCCAGCGACGTCGCCAACGCTATCTTCGACGGGACTGATGCAGTCATGCTCTCGGGTGAGAGCGCAGTCGGCAAGTATCCGCGGGAAGCGGTGGAGATGATGGCTCGTATTGTGGCTGAGGCAGAAGCTAGTCCTTCCGATCCGCTGCGGCCAGAACACCGCCAGGCACGGAATCTGTCCATCACGGAGACTATCTGCGAGTCAATGGCACATGCCGCGCGCGACCTCAACATTCGCGCCATCGCCGTCTTTACCGAAACTGCCAATACCGCGCGTATTCTGTCAAAGTACCGGCCCGCCGCCGATATCTATGCCTTCACCCGCTCTGAGGCCGTCTGTAACCGCATGAACCTGCTTTGGGGAGTAACGCCGCTTAGCTGTCAGGGAGACCTTACGGCGGCGCAGATGGCGGAGTTTGCCGAGCAAGAGCTGTTGAGCAAGGGAGTGCTTTCGCCTGGAGATGTCTTCGGACTCATCGCCGGCACTACCAACACCTCCGGCGCAACGAACTTCATGCGCTTGATCACAGCAGGGCAGGAGCAATCGAAGTGACAAACAGTAATGTCAAGTTAAGGGGCAAATGAAAATGGCTGACGAGATTTTATCAATGGCAATTCTAGAAGCGCTACCCGGCAAGGAGCAGGAGCTGCTAGCGACCTTGCGCGAGTTGTACACCCTCATGCATGCCAAAGGCTACTCTAGGGATGCACTGCATCTAGACTCGGCACGGCCTGGCCGTTTCCTTCACCTGCGCCGCTGGACCTCCTCCGAGATGCGTGCCGAAGCCCAGGTTGATCCCGAAGTCCATCGCCATTGGCAAAAGCTCCCCGAGCTCTGCACCATCCCCACGGTGTACGAGAGCCTAGATAAGGTCTTCGAAAGTTAGGAGCCGTCAGCCCTCAGCTATCTGCCGTCAGCTAGAGCCCGCTGTTCGCTCTTTGCCGTTCGCCTCTCCCATGATTTGTCATCCCGACCGAGGGCTCGGTAGTCCGGAGCTTTAGCTCGGGACGGCGAAGCCGCCCGAGTGGAGGGATCTGTGGTTCGCGACAGTCGCTGCTATTTACTACTTGATACAATCAAACGCCCATATCCGTGGTTCGCCAAATTTGGGCGAATCGTGCCGTTGGTTAGTAAGTACCCCTCCCCACCAGGTTCTTTAGGATCATTGGGTTAGGGAAAGTGTCGCCGCAAATTATTCAATCCAAATGCCTTATACGTAACCTCAACATTCCTGACGACTTATATCCACAGTTGGCATGAAGAGGCGCCTATTTCCAGCCGTTCCTAACGACAAGTAGAAAATGCTAACAATTTAGTCGCGCTGCAGGTACCCCCCTCCGGTACCACTCTGCAAAATATTGAAAATAAATAGGCAGTAAAAATTCTTCCCGGCAAAATCTTGCATCCAAAGGACTTAGATATCAAAATCTTGTATCCAAAGGACTTACTGTCAGAAATCCTCTCCCACTGGCCGCAATGCCCTCCTGCGCGCTGAACCTCTTGGCAGAATGCCATTAACCGAGTGATTAATGATTTCGTCCTCTTCCACCCGCTGATCCCGAGTCACCAACCCCTGCCCTCCGCCCTTTCCGGGGCGTAGAGACACTAAGCCTCCTGCCGCGAGTGTACCGCCGGGCGCGCCGTTGTCAAGATTACGAAGGTACAGGTCGGGTAACTGTACTTTCGTAACAATTCGGGCCGAGGGTAACC
>JBKQKT010000609.1:0-6221 GCA_052147365.1 Candidatus Korobacteraceae bacterium
GTCGCTGAACGCCGCTGCTTTCCCAGACATTTTGTTTTCTTGGCCCCTATTTTGGAAGGAGGGTTTGACATTGATTGCTACAACGATTCCCCCGGGCGTGAGTCCCTACGTTCATCGCGGAGTGACTGGCCGCGACCTGACTTCAATCGAGGATTTCACGCCCGACGAGCTTGCCTCCGCGCTGGAACTGGCGGCAGCCATGAAGGCGCATCCGCCGAACTACCGCGACATGCTGGCCGGCAAGCAAATCGTGCTGTTTTTCGAGAAGCCATCGCTGCGTACCCGCCTCACTTTCGAAGCCGGCATCAACAGCCTGGGCGGCGCCTCGTTCTTCGTGGACCAGACGCAGTCGCGCCTGGGCGCGCGTGAAAGCCTGCGCGACGTGGCGCACAACCTGGAGCGCTGGGTCGATGGCGTTGTGCTACGGACCTTCGCGCACGAGACCGTGACCACCATGGCGCAGCACGCGTCCATCCCTGTCATTAACGCGCTGAGCGATCTCGAGCATCCCTGCCAGGCGATGGCCGACATGCTCACCTTGCAGGAGCACTTTGGCGATGTACACAACCTGCATCTCGCCTACGTCGGCGACGGCAATAACGTTGCTCATTCGCTGATGCTCGCCGCCGCGAGTCTCGGAGCGACCATCTCCGTTGCCACTCCGGAAGGGTTTGAACCGAGCGCAGCGATGACGAAGGCCGCTAAGGCTCTCGCTGCCATCTCAGGAGGAAGTGTCGAAGTGGTTCACGATCCCCTGGATGCTGTAGCCGGCGCCGATGCTGTCTACACGGACGTGTGGGCCAGTATGGGGCAGGAATCCGAAGCTGAGGACCGCCGCAAGATTTTCGCGCCTTATCAGGTGAATCAGAATCTGTTCTCCTGTGCGGCCAGGCATGCAGTGTTCATGCACTGCCTGCCGGCGCATCGCGGAGATGAGGTCACGGAGGCGGTCATCGATTCGCCGCGTTCCGTGGTGTTCGACCAGGCGGAGAACCGCCTGCACATTCAGAAAGCCATTCTTGCTTTGTTGCTGGAAGGCGGTCTCCACCGCTTTCCGCCGAGGAGTTTCCATGCGTGAAAAAGTGGTACTTGCTTATTCCGGAGGTCTCGATACCTCCATCATCATTCCCTGGCTCAAAGAGAACTACGACTGCGACGTGATTGCCTACGTCGCCGATGTCGGCCAGGGCGACGACATGGATGCCGTTGTGGAGAAGGCCTATAACACGGGTGCCAGCAAAGTGATCGTCGATGACCTCCGTCAGGAATTCCTGACGGACTACGTTTTCCCGGCAATTCAGGCGGGCGCGGTGTACGAGCACAAGTATTTGCTGGGCACATCGCTGGCCCGGCCCATCATCGCGAAGTATCAAGTGGCGGCAGCGTTGCGTGAAGGCGCAACTGCCGTCTCCCACGGCTGCACCGGCAAGGGCAACGACCAGGTGCGCTTTGAGCACGCCTATCAGGCGCTTGCGCCGGAGCTGAAGGTCATTGTGCCGTGGCGTGAGTGGACGCTGCAGTCGCGCGAAGACTGCCTCGACTACGCTGAGGCGCATGGCATTCCTGTGGCTGCGAGCCGCCAGAAGATCCACAGCCGCGATCGCAACCTGTTGCACGTCAGCCACGAGGGTGGCGAGCTGGAGGATCCCAACAACGCGCCCCTGCCCACTACGTGGACGTGGACCAAGTCCCCCCAGGACGCGCCGGATGCGGTGGAGAAGGTCACCATCGAGTTCCGCCACGGCCTGCCCACTGCGGTAAATGGCGTCACGCTCGATCCGGTGGCGATCATCGAGGTGCTCAACGAAATCGGAGCCCGCAATGCCATCGGCCGCGTGGACCTGTTGGAAAACCGCTTCGTGGGCATGAAGTCGCGCGGCTGCTACGAGACCCCCGGCGGCACGTTGCTGCTCACGGCGCATCGCGAACTCGAATCGCTCTGTCTCGACCGCGAGCTAATGCACTTTAAGCAGCACATCGGACTCAAGTACGCTGAGGTTGTGTACTTTGGCTTGTGGTTCACGCCGCTGCGCGAATCGCTGCAGGCCTTTGTCACCAGCTCGCAAGGCGATGTGAGCGGCACAGTCACGTTCGCCCTCTACAAGGGCAACATTGACGTTGCCGGGCGCAAATCGGAGAACTCGCTGCATAGCATGGACATCGCCAGCTTCACCATGGGGCAAGCCTACAACCAGAAGGACGCGGAGGGATTCATCCGCATTCTGGGCCTGCCGGCGCGCTCACGCGCGCTCGTTCATGCGGAGACCGTGAAATGAAGATGTGGTCAGGCCGCTTCGGCCAATCGCAGAATGCTGACTTCGAGCAGTGGCAGCGTTCGTTTCCCTTCGACCGCGTGCTGCTGCCCTTCGAGGTTGCAGCCAGCCAGGCGCACGCGGCGGCGCTCGCCAAGGCCGGCGTGTTGAGCGCGGAAGAACTCTCGCGGACAGTACTCGCCCTCGAGCAGATCGCACGCGAGCCCGTTCCCGCCGCGGACGACCCTGCCATCGAGGACGTACACCACTACGTCGAGTCACGTCTGGTGGAACTGGCCGGTGAAGCTGGCTACAAACTGCACTCGGGGCGCAGCCGTAACGAGCAGATTGCCACCGATCTGCGGCTCTATGTGCGCAAGCAGATCGACTCTGTCAGCCAACTGCTGGTGGAATTCGTAGGCGAGTTTGTGAACCGGGCTTATGCGGCAGCTGAGAACGTTATGCCGGCCTACACCCACCTCCAGCGCGCCGAGCCTGTGCTGGTGGCGCATTGGCTGCTGGCCTACGTCGAGATGTTTACTCGCGACCTCGGCCGGCTCGCCGATTGCCGCCAGCGCTTGAACGAGTGCCCCCTGGGTTCGGGTGCTCTCGCCGGAACCATCCTGCCTCTGGACCGCGAAGCCATGGCGCGACAGTTGGACTTCGAGGCTCCGACGGCCAACAGCCTGGACGCTACCAGCGATCGCGATTTTGCCATCGAGTTTGTGCAGGCGCTGTCGTTCGTGGCTTTGCACCTGAGCCGCTGGGCGGAGGAGTTGATTCTCTTCTCGACCATCGAGTTCGGCTTCGTGAAACTGCCAGAGGAATTCTCCACCGGCAGCAGCGCGATGCCGCAAAAGAAAAATCCCGACGCGCTGGAGCTGATTCGCGGCAAGGCGGGAACGGTTTGGGCCAGCGTGACCGCGCTGGTCATGAGCGTGAAAGGTCTGCCGCTGGCCTACAACAAGGACTTGCAGGAGACACAGCAGCCTGTGTTCGCAGCGGCCGGAGAAGTTTCGAACATGCTGCGCGTGGCCACCGGCTTCATGGCCACGGTGGACTTCGACTACAGGCGAATGGAGCGGGCGGCGACCCGCGGCTTCATGAACGCCATGGCAGCCGCTGCGTACCTCGTTCGCCAGGGAGTACCGTTCCGCCGCGCCCACGAGTTAGTAGGCAAGGCCGTCCGCTCTTGTCTGCAGAACAGTTGCGAGCTGGAGCAATTGTCGCCGGAGGATTTTGCCGTCTGCGGAATTAAAGCCGATCAGCCGTTCTACGACGCGCTGACCCTGGCCAACGTGCTCGCTATCCACGATGTCGAGGGAGGCACTGCTCCCACGCGTGTGCGGGAGGCCCTGCGCACGGCCAAGGAGAAATTATCTATTTATTCAGGAGCTGCCCATGCGTGCGCGTAACGCTAAACTTCCCGATGCCTTTGGCATCGAGCAATTAATCCAGGTCCACGTGGGCGATGGCACATTGCTGCCCCGTTCACTCAAAGACATCTGCGAGAATATCCGCGACTTCATCGTGGTGGAGAACGAGGGCGAGATCGTCGGTTGTGGCGCGCTGCATCTCTACGGAATGCATTTGGCCGAGATCCGCTCCATCACTGTCACCTCGAAGTCGAAGGGCCGGGGCGCGGGACGGGTGCTGGTGGATGCGCTGCTGAAAGAGGCGAAGCACCAGAGCGTGACCTGCGTGTGCCTTTTCACCCTCATTCCCGACTTCTTCGGGCGTCTGGGTTTCAGGGAAGTGGAGAAAGAAGCGCTTCCCGACAAGGCGCTGAAAGACTGCCAGCTATGCCCGCGTCAGAATGCCTGCGACGAGATTGCGATGTACCTCGGAACTCTGCCGAGAGCCGCGGCGGTTTCGCGCCGTCCGCGCGCTGCGCAACCCTACGTCCAGATCGCGCACAGCCAGGCGTAAGCCGCTTGTCGCTGGGTTCCCCATCCAACCGTCCTTTGGTTGGATGGGTGGACGGGGCTTTTCGCCATTCCCTGTTCGCCGATCTGTCATTCCGAGCGACGAGCGCAGCGAGGAGTCGAGGGACCCCTATATAGCCGAGACCTCCGCTAGCTGTCATCCCGACCGAGGACTCTTACTCCGAGCGGAGGGATCTGCGGTTCGGGCGCGGGACCATCTGCACACCGGCGTGTCGGTCCAGGCCCCGATTCCGTGTGACGGTCACTGGCAGCGGTGCGCGCCGTCACTGACAATGGCGAGCTAATCCATACACTGGTTGCCAGAGGCTTAGTGTCTCTGCCCGGTGCCAAGTCGCATGAGTGAGGCGCCCGAGCGACGATCTTTGACAACTCAGGGTTGTGCTCGGTGCGTGGAACTGGCTATGGAAGTCGCGGCCATTTCGTTGAACCCCCTTTTTGTGAGCTTGAGCAAACGAGGGAGATTTCCCTGGCTAAGTTATTTGGATAGAAGATCTTGGCTCTAACTCCTTTGGATACAAGATTTTGCGGGAAAGAATTTCTCCTGCCTCTTTGTTTTCAAGATTTTGCGAGGATATGGGGAGGGGGGTGGGGGCAAATTGTATAGATTGTATTACATGCATAACTTTACATGCTTGTTATACGACAACTTTGAGCTCTTCCGCCAGCTTCTCGTCGGTTTTTCACCAGTAACTCCTTTGGATGCAATATTTAACATCTAACTCCTTTATACCTAGTATTTTACGGGGGTCAATTTTTTCTGTCCCTTTGTTTTCAAGATTTTGCGAGGCTTTCGGGGAGGGGGATAAAAGCAGACTCGATGCCTTTCCCTCTTCAAGGCTGGGAAAGAGATTCACTCTCAGGCATCTTGTCGCCTGCGCGGTTAGACAGGAGTGTTGCTGAACTTCTGCCTTTGCCAAGCGCTGAAGGCCAACGGCTAAAAGCTACTTGATGAACGGTAGAAGCTCCTTGAACTCTTTCGTTCCCGAGCAGCGCAGCAGTTCGTACATCATCATCTCGGTGGAGGAGATGATTGCGCCGGCGGAGCGCATGCGGTCGAGCCCGACCTTCCAATTCCACTCGGAGCGCGAGCCGACGGCATCGGAAGCGACGTGCACCAGGTATCCGTCGTTGAGCGCGCCCAGCGCGGTTTGGGTCACGCAGATGTGCGCTTCCATGCCGCAAAGCAGCAGGGTGTTGCGATTGCCTGGCAGCTTTTTGACGCTGGAGCGGAAGTCATCGCTGCCAAAGCACCCGAACTCCAGCTTGTCGATGGTCCGAACGTCGGCCAGCAGCGAGGCGATTTCGGGCACAGTCGCGCCCAGGCCCTTGCTGTACTGCGTTGTGACCATGGCGGGAATGGTCAGGATCTTCGCCAGACGGATGAGCAGTTGCGAATTCTTGACCATGGTTTCTTTGTTGAAGATGGGTGGAAGCAGTTTTTCCTGGATATCCACCACGATCAAGGCGCATTGCTCGGCTTCGAGCGGGCGGCGCGCGGCTTCGGTTGCATCAGGTGCGACAGTGCTCAGTAGCGATGACATAGGTCCTCTTCCAAGTGGCTTGATTTTCCATTGTAGCGCGGGGTAAAGGCTGGAACGGTGTTAGCGACGCGTATCCCCATCACCTGAAAGCGGTAAGGCTAACACCAGAACATGATTGACTTGCTGTTCACGCTGTGTAAACTTGCAGCGAAACCAAGTTCCCGATTCGGAGGGTGCGTTCAGGCTAGCGCCTTTAACCCTGATCCCGTCAGGTTACGCCTGGTGTCACCGGGATAGATGGGGAACGCGCCCTTCGAATCGGGGAACGACATTGGTTTTTTTGCAGCAGCGTGCATCCTCCAGCCGTTGTTTTTCTGGCGTCGACGCAGCTGGCGAGCGTGGTTCCATGTAATCAACAACTCTATGAAAGTGCCTGCCGAATTTCCGGCAGATATGGGTGATTAACTCATGAGCACAGCGAGCACTCCTGTCAAGAACACGGCTCCGCCGAAGGAGAATCTGCTTCTTCCCGTAATTCTCAC
>JBKQKT010000610.1:0-3730 GCA_052147365.1 Candidatus Korobacteraceae bacterium
ACAGTCGAGATGGGCGTGGAGGTAGTGCCGCAGAGGAGTCGCGTCCAGGAGCGACCGGGCGTTTCCGCCTCCGATAATGGCCCCAAAGGAGAGATCCATGATCCAGGTAAGGGAGTTGCGAGCCTGCGATAAAACATCGCAGCGGAAAACGTCGGTAGGCTTTAGGTTGGCCCACAAACGTGCCAAAACCTGGGTCGCCAATGAAAAGTCGCTGCATCCCATGGCCAGACCGGCACCGTTAACCGCTCCCGCGGAAGTGCCGCCCATTATGGGAAAAGGATTACCGAGGCTTTTAATGCGTGGTATCTCGCCGATGCGCTTAAGGACCCCGGCTTGATAAGCTCCGCGCGCCCCGCCGCCGGTCATTACCAAACCCAGCTTATTTTCCATGGCCCCGCCTCTGCGACTCACGCGATAAGGACCTCAGAACTACCGATTTGTTGCCGCAACCATTAACACATGATTAACGTAGCATGACGGTATCACATGACGCGAGGACATTCATCACGTAAGGGAGTGATGCTGGATACTTCAGGTCTTTGTTGTGTGCTGCAACTTGAAACTCGCGATGGGAAACTCCAATATATCTGATCATGCCCAGGATTCGCAGCAGAGATGCGCAATTGTTTTATGAAGTCAGGGGCGACGGCCCCAGCCTTGTGCTGCTGCATCCGTTTCCGCTGAACCATAACTTCTGGACGGCAGTGGCTGCGCAGCTTGACAGCCGCTATCGCTTGATCATCCCCGATCTGCGTGCACACGGCGCGTCAGAGCTGGGAGACGGGCCTGCGACCATGCAGAAGCTGGCCGATGACCTAGCGCGCATCTGCCGCGAAGAGAAGGCTGGCAGGACAACGTTCGTCGGCGTCTCGATTGGAGGATATGTCTTGTTCGAGTTCTGGCGGCGCTATCGTGACCAGGTCGCGGCTTTGGTACTAGCCAACACGCGCGCCGGTAGTGAGTCACCCGAAACCAAGGCGGCGCGGTTGCAGGCCGCCGACCGCGCGCTCCGCGAAGGCACGGATGGATTTATCGAGGAGATGCTGTCGAAGCTTTTGTCGCCAGCGACGCACACAAGCCGTCCCGACATTGTGACGCGGCCCGTAATATGATGCGGACAATGTCACCCGAAGATGTTGCCGGAGTGCAGCGCGGGATGGCCGAACGCCCGGATTCGGTCGCAACGTTGGCAACGATTAACGTCACAACACTCATCATTGCAGGCGGAGAGGACAGTGTGCCGCTGAGCGAATTCGAGCTGATGCGCCAGGGCATAGCCGGAAGTGAATTGCGCGTGATCTCGCGCGCAGGGCATTATGCAGCGCTGGAGAAGACGGATGAGTTCGGTTGGCTGCTGCGTGGATTTCTCGATGCAGTTGCCAGTCGTCAGTGATCGATGCGAGCGCCTCTCATGCTGACAACTGCCGTACAATGGACTCGCTATGTTCGACGCATTCCTTATACCTGAAAAAACAATTGTCACCGCCAAGGGCGACAGTACGCCACTGGATGTGAGTGCGGCGTTAAGTGCCGTTTTTTTGGTGACACTTTCCATCACTGGCGTGGTCGAGCAGGAGTCTATCGAGATCACACTGTTCACCTCGCCCGACGGTACAACCTGGGACGCAAAACCCGCAGCCACACTTCCGCAGAAGTTCTATGTCGGCGAGTATCCCCTGCTGGTGGACCTGTCCTCAGTGACTGGGGCGAAGTTTGTTCGCGCGCATTGGGAAGTGGGCCGTTGGGGACGCGGGCCGACGGAAGCGAAGTTTGAATTTGGGCTGCGTATTCGCGAGGTCTCGCCCCAAGCGCTTCTGGAAGCTCAAGCGGAAGCTCAGGCACGACCTTAGAGCCAACGGCCAGAAATCCGATGTCCAATTCCGTCCTGGTTCGGCCCGCGCGCAACATTCTTGGGAGTTTGCGCGTACCGGGCGACAAATCGATCTCGCATCGATATGCGATGCTGGCTGCACTCGCCAGCGGGCGTTCACGCTTCGAAAACTTTGCGCCCGGTGCCGATTGCGCCAGTACCCTGGGCTGCGTACGTGGTCTCGGCTGCGCCGTCGAGCAAGATGCGCGAGGAACCGTAACCATCGATGGGCTTGGTCCGCGACTGCGGGAGCCAGCTGGACCGCTCAATTGCGGCAATTCCGGGTCAACCATGCGCATGCTCGCGGGCATTGTCGCGGGCCAACCCTTCACCAGCGAAATGATCGGCGACGAGTCGCTGTCCCGCCGCCCGATGAAGCGCATCATCGAGCCGCTGAGCCGCATGGGCGCGACGATTTGCGCCGCCGACGGCGACTGCGCGCCGCTGTGCATCACTGGGGCTACTCTGCGCGGCATCGAGTATCGGCCGCCGGTTGCCAGCGCGCAGGTCAAGACATCACTGCTATTCGCGGGATTGCTGGCAGAAGGAGTGACCGCAGTCGAGGAGCCGTCGCGTACTCGCGACCATGGCGAGGTAGCTCTGCGTGCGTTCGGTGCGAAGGTTGATCGCTCGGGCAATAAGGTGACCATCCAGGGAGGACAAGCCCTTCATCCGCTCGAGGCCGGCGTTCCTGGCGATACATCTTCGGCTGCGTTCTTTCTGTGCGCCGCTGCAATCTTCCCTGAGTCCAACCTGGTGATTGACGGTGTGCTGCTCAATCCCACACGCTCGGCGCTGCTGGATGTGTTGACCGCGCTGGGCAGCCGCATTTCCATGTTACGTGTGGAAGAACTGCATGGTGAATTGGTGGGCACGGTTACGCTCGTGCCAGGCGAAGGAGAGGCGGTCAGCATTGCTGGAGCGCAGACTGCGCTCCTGATCGATGAGCTGCCGGTCCTGGCCGCCATCGCGCCGTTCACCGCCGGAGGGCTGGAAGTGCGCGACGCTGGCGAGTTGCGACTGAAGGAGTCCGATCGCTTGAGCGCAGTCACGCAGAATTTACGTGCCATGGGCGCAGAGCTCGAGCAAACAGCCGATGGCTGGCGTATCCCCGGCAATCAGAGACTGCACGGGGCAGAAATCCAGAGCTTCGGCGACCACCGCGTCGCCATGGCGTTTGCCATTGCCGCCCTTCGCGCTGAGGGCGAGACGGTCATCGACGATTCGAAGTGTGTCTCGATCTCCTATCCGGGATTCTTTGAGGACCTGGAAAAGCTGGCAGAGCGATGAGGGGCGTTAACAGTAAGAGCTACGCGGAGAAGGCTTGCGAAAGCGGCTCCGAGGCGGGGCTCTCTCGCACCACCGTGTCCACCATGGGATAGCCAAGCTTCTTCCATTCGTAGAAGCCGCCGAGCAGCGGACGCACATGGCGAATACCGTGCTTTCGGAGTTGCAGCGCCGCCCGGGCGCTGGTCGCTTCGTTGGGTCAAGTGCAGAACAAAATGATCTCCCCGTCGCGCGTGATTTCGCTATGACGACTTTCGAGGTCCTCCGGGGAAATCTGCAACGCTCCTGGCAATGTCCGTGGGTTGCTCAGCACGTCGAGAGGATGGCGCAGGTCAACGATGACGATCGGCTCGCCGGACTCCAGCTTGTGCTTCAACTCGTCAGGTGTAATGCGGTCACCTTTGACCTGCCTCAGAAAACGTTCCCGGTCCCACCAGCGGTTGAGAACGTAGGCAACGACCCCGGTGGCAAACAGGAGCAGCAGGTAGCCGCCGAAGCGCTGCACATAGAGATTGGCGCGATCGAGCTGCTTGCCGAAGATAAACCCGAGCCCCGTGAACGCGCTTGTCCACA
>JBKQKT010000611.1:0-10180 GCA_052147365.1 Candidatus Korobacteraceae bacterium
CGGTGATGCCGCTGCCCGCGTCGCTGGCGAGGAAGACAGCGGTAGTGGCGACCTCCTTTACGTCCACGTTGCGCTGCAGGGGAGCGCGACTGGCATGCGCCGAGAGCATTTCGCCCAGGCCGGAGATGCCGCGCGCAGCGAGGGTCTTGATCGGCCCGGCGGAAATGGCATTCACGCGAATCTTGTTCTTGCCCAGATCGTACGCGAGATAGCGCACGCTCGCTTCCAGCGCGGCCTTGGCAACTCCCATCACGTTGTATTTGGGGACTACTTTCTCTGCGCCGTAATAGGTAAGCGTGATGATGCTGCCGCCTTGCGCCATGAGCGGGCGAGCGGCGCGGGAGACTGCAACCAGCGAATACGCGCTGATATCGAGAGCGATGCCGAAGCCCTCGCGGCTGGTGTCCACGAACTCGCCCTTCAGGTCCTCGGCGGGCGCGAAGGCGAGGCTGTGCACCAGGGCGTCGAGCTTGCCATAACGTGACTTCAATTCTTCGAACAGTTGTGCGATCTCTTCATCGCGGCTGACGTCGCACTGGAACGCCTGCGAGTTGGGCAATGCCGCGATCAGGTCGTTGGCTTCCTGCTTCAGGCGCTCGTTCTGGTAGGTGATGGCCAGTTGCGCACCGGCCAACTGCATCTGCTGCGCAATGGCCCACGCGATGCTTCGCTTATTGGCTACACCGAACACGACCACGGTGCGGCCCTGCAAACAATTCGACATTCGTTCAGATTCCTCCGCGCACATTTCAGCGCTGGATCAAAGCGTGCAGGAATAACGCATCGAAGGCAAATAGCAGCAAATGAATCTCCGCATATGCAACGATGGCAGCCCCGATATAAGTCAATACCACCTGCCCAAAGTTAATGCCCTTAAGCTCAATTGCAGTAAAGTCTTTGTTCCAGAAAGACCAAAAGATCGAGCGCCGTTGCGTTCTCCTCTTGATCCTAAGAGTTGAAAGGGGCAGCAAGGGAATGAACGCGAAGAACAACCAAAGTATAGAGTCAAACTCTTCAAAGCCAGTCTGAGAATCCTCGCTGTAGTTGGAGGCGCCAACAAATTGCTTTCCCGAACCTTGAAAGCTGAGACCTACCTTCCCGATCGTCTCCCAGGCTGCGATTCGATCCACGCTGTTCTTAAACTTTGTCGCGTTTGCCTCTCGCAGCCCGCGTTTTGCCAACTCACTATTGAGCGCACCCGCAGCCTCTTCGACCAGATCCTGCCGATCAGCTGCAACATACAGCAGTTCCTCGTCGCTCATGCATTCGTAGTTGGATTGAAACTCAGCAGTACTGTTCACCGTATCGCCTCAGATTCTGTTCGATACGCCAATACTGGGTGCCCGGCCCTTGTCGCCTGCCTCCGGCGACAGGGTGGAAAAAAATATTACTCCGGCCGATCAATCTGCGCGCGCTGCAGCTTGTCGGAGTAATCCACGTACACTGACTTCCACTCGGTGTAAAAATCAATTGCGCCGATTCCGCCCTCGCGATGACCGTTGCCCGTGGCCTTCACGCCGCCGAACGGCAGGTGCACCTCGGCTCCAATCGTGGGCGCGTTGATGTAGGTGATGCCTGCATAAAGGTCGCGCATCGCCGTGAACGCCTTGTTCACGTCCTTGGTGTAGATCGAAGACGACAACCCATACTCGATGTCATTGGCAACCTCGATCGCATCTTCCAATCCATCGCACGGAATGATCGACACCACCGGACCGAAGATTTCTTCCTGCGCGATACGCATCTTGGAATCGACGTCAGCGAACACCGTTGGCGCGACGAACCAGCCGTGGTTGTATGCCTCGCCTTCCAGACGATGCCCACCGCAGAGCATCTTTGCGCCTTCATCCTTGCCGATCTTGATGTATTTCAGGTCCGTCTCCATCTGCGCCGAGTTGACCGCCGGGCCCATGTCCACGCTCTCATCGAGCCCATTGCCGACCTTCAAGTTCTTGGCGCGCGACACCAACTCATCCACAAACTTCTTGTACACGCCCTTCTGCACAATGATGCGGCTGGTCGCGGTGCAGCGCTGCCCGGTAGTGCCGAACGCGCCCCACAGCGCGCCGTCGAGCGCCAGGTCGAGGTTGGCGTCGTCAAGGACGATCATCGGGTTCTTGCCACCCAGCTCCAGCGAGCAATGCTTGAATGACTTCGCTGCCTCCTGTCCGACGATGCGCCCTACTGCGGTCGAACCAGTCAGCGAAACCGCGCGCACCTCGGGATGTTCGACCATCGGAGTGCCAACTTCGCCGCCAAATCCAGTGACGATGTTTACTACGCCCGCCGGAATGCCAGCGTCATGCAAGATCTGTACAAAGTTGAAGACCGACAGCGGGGTGTCCTGCGCCGGCTTGATGACGGCGGTGTTACCGGCGACCAGCGCGGGAAACAGCTTCCAAGACGGGATCGCCATGGGGAAGTTCCACGGCGTGATCATGGCGCAGACACCCAGAGGCTGGCGGATGGCCATGGCAAACTTGTTGGGCAGCTCGGAGGGGACGGTCGGCCCGAACAGGCGGCGGCCCTCGCCGGCGGTATAGTAGCCGCAGTCAATGGCTTCCTGCACGTCGCCGCGCGTCTCCTTGATGACCTTGCCCATCTCGCGTGTCATGTCGCGCGCGTAATCTTCTTTCCGCGTGATCAGCAACTCGGCCGCTTTGTATAGAATTTCGGCGCGGCGCGGCGCCGGTACCAGTCGCCACTTCTTGAAGGCCTGACGGGCGGCCTCGATGGCATGGTCCACGTCTTCTTTACCGGATTTCTGGAAGATGCCGATGACCTCGCGGGTGTCGGCCGGATTTAAGTTCTCGAAGGTGCGGCCCGTGCGGGTTTCGACCCACTCGCCACCGATAAAGTTCCTGAAGACCTTGGATTTCGTGCCCGTACCGACACTCGCGGATGTTTGTTCCATCGTAGCCATAGGATTGCCCTCCACAGCAAACTGCAAAGCTTTAATGCTATCTGCTGGCTGGCAGGTTGTCACCCGAAGGTACGAGGTCTCCGCGCGGTGCTCCCGAACAGCACGGGATTCTGGCAAGCCGATATAATCGTCTCCTCGGGGAGAAGGAGTGTGCCTTCTGCTACAACGGGCGCCGAACAGTCGATGACGGTCGCGATTCGCCCGAACTATTTGCATTCACCAACTGCCCAGAAATTAGTTTTCGGACTTCTTCTCGCCATCGCTACCGTCGCGTTGTACTACCCGGTGAACCGTCATCAGTTCGTCAGTTACGACGACGACATCTACGTCACAAACAACTGGCACATCAAGTACGGTCTGAGCTGGACAACTGTGCAGTGGGCATTGACGGCTCAATATGCCGACAACTGGCATCCTCTCACGTGGCTCTCGCACGGCCTGGATTGCCAGCTTTTCTTTCTCAATTCTGGCCGGCATCACGCTACCAACTTGTTGCTGCATACGATGAACGCGGTGCTGCTGTTCTGGGTACTGTTGCGCGCGACAGGTTACACCGGCCGCAGTTTTATGGTGGCCGCTTTGTTTGCTCTGCACCCTATCAACGTCGAGACCGTGGCCTGGGTTTCCGAGCGCAAGAACCTGCTGAGCATGTTGTTTTTCCTGCTCGCCTTGGCAGCGTACCGCTGGTACGCGCGCCAGCCGCGAGTGGGCCGCTATGCGACGGTCGCCTTGCTGTTCGCTCTGGGATTAATGGCGAAGCCGCAGATTATCACTCTGCCGTTCGTTCTTCTGCTTTGGGATTACTGGCCGCTGCAGCGCATGTTTGCCGGCGGTGAAGGCACGGTTTCCCAAACCGAAATTATTCCCGCGAAGAGTTTCTCCTGGCTGGTGATGGAAAAGCTGCCGCTGCTGCTTCTTGCAACGGCCAGTGCAGTAATTACCATGCACGCACAACGCGAGGCCACTACGCCTTATCCGCTTTCGGTTCGAATCGCGAACGCCATCGTCGCGTACGCGTGGTATGTGAGGAAAGCCTTCTGGCCGTCCCGTCTCGCGCTTCTGTATCCTCACGCTCCGGGGTTGCCGCCAATCTGGCAAATGACAATGGCGTTTCTCTTCCTCCTAGCAGTTACCGCGCTGACGATTGCGCTGCGTCGCCACCGCTATCTGCTGGTGGGGTGGTTATGGTTTCTGGGGACGCTGGTGCCGATGATCGGTCTGGTGCAGGTGGGGCGGCAGGCAATGGCCGATCGCTATGCCTATCTGTCGTTCGTTGGGTTGTTCATCATGGTCTGCTGGGGTGCAGCGGACTCCTACCCCAAGACGCGCAAGAGCGGCGCGTCTTGGGGACCCCGGGAAGAGTCCGAGCAACTGCATCATCGCCCGGCTTTGCTGTGGATAGCATGCGTCGTCGTGCTTTTGGCGCTTGCCGCGGTCACGCATCGCCAGGTCGGCTACTGGAAGGACAGCTATGCGCTGTGGACGCGCAGCTTGCAGGTCACGAGCCCCAACTATGAGGCCGAAAACAATCTGGGTGTGGTTCTGATGAACGATGGTCGGCTCGAAGAGGCTCTCCCGTACTTGCGAGCTGCGGTTGCGCTTAACCCCTTATCTCCCATCGACAATCTAAACCTTGCCATATGTGAGCAGCGCCATCGCGACCTGGCCCAGGCTATCGAGCATTACCAGACCGTGTTAAGCCTGACGCAGAACGACATCCCCAACAGTGTGAAGTGGAGGTATGACGCATTCAGGAATATGAGTTTCACCTACCGCGATCTGGGAGATTCTCCGCATGCGCAACAGAGCCATGAGGAGGCGCAAAATCTTCTTCGCGAGTACGGCAACAAGTAGTTGACGAGGTCATTGCGGATTACTTCCGCCGCCAGCGAACCCCATCTTTGGTGTTCTCCAGCAGGACGCCCTGTTCCGCTAACTGCGCGCGGATGGCATCCGATCGCGCGAAGTCACGGGCCTTTCTCGCTTGAGAATGGTCGCCGACGAGGCGCTCGATGTCTGCGTCGGAAAGAGTGGCTGACTTGGCGAGTTCGGCCGTTTCCGGGCCAATTTTGTCTTCCATTCCCTCCTGCTTTGCCCAATCGACCGTCGCGCGCACCTTGGCGGCATCGTCGTCCTTCATTACAGCGAAGATCTCGTCGAACTGATTCAGGACTTGCAACAGCCGCGGCACGTCGCCTTTGCGCACTTCCCCAGCATCGGCCGCTGCGTTCACGTCGCGCACCATGTCAAAAATGGCGCCCAACGCTTCAGCGGTATTCAGGTCGTCATCCAGGCTGGCGCGCAGCTCCGCAGAAGTCCTCTCCGCGATCTCAGCGATAAGCACATTGCTATCGTCGGCGAACTGCGAGGTCTCCAGGCGGAGCCTGAAGTTACGAAGCCGCTCGACGGAGTTTGCCGCCTGCGTCAACCCATCGAAAGTAAAGTTGAGTTGCTTGCGATACGGCACGGACATCAGCAGGAAGCGGATGGACGATGGCTTGTGTCCCATCATTACCAGGTCGCGCACGGTGAAGAAGTTGCCCGCACTCTTGGCCATCTTCTCGCCTTCCACCAGTAAGAAGCGCGCGTGTACCCAGCAATGCACGAAGGGCTTGCCAGTCATTGCCTCGGACTGTGCGATCTCGATTTCGTGATGAGGAAAGATAAGGTCCTCGCCGCCACAGTGAATGTCGAAACTCTCGCCGAGGTATTTCATCGACATCTGCGAGCATTCGATGTGCCATCCCGGACGACCCGGCCCAATCTCCGTCTCCCAAAATGCTTCGCCGGGTTTCGGAGCCTTCCAGAGCGCGAAGTCGCGCGCACTGTCCTTGTCGTACTCGTCCACGTCCACGCGGGCGCCGTCAGTCATACCGGCGAAATCTTTCTTCGACAGCTTTCCATACTCCGGGAACTTAGCAATCCGGAAGTAGTACGAGCCGTCGTCAGTGCGGTAGGCGAAGCCCTTCTCCTCAAGCCCCTTGATGAAGTACGCCATCTCCTGAATGTGGTCGGTGGCGCTGACGAGCAACTCGGGGCGCTCGATGTTCAGCGCATCCGCATCCTCAAGGAACGCTTCCTTATACTTGGCGGTATACTCCTGCACCGAGACGCCGTCGCGGGCGGCATTGCGGATGATCTTGTCATCCACGTCGGTTATGTTCATGACGTGCTTCACCCGGTAACCGCTCTGCTTCAGGAAGCGGCGGAGCGTGTCGACGACAACAAAGGTGCGGAAGTTGCCGATGTGCCCGTAGTCATAGACGGTTGGCCCGCAGGCATACATGCGGACTTCGTTGTCTTCCAGCGGGTGGAACTCCTCGACTTTGCCGGACAGTGTATTGAAAAGCTGAAGCGCCATAGAGTTTTCGCGTGCAGTAGAGAATCTTCGATTGTAGGTGGCTGCGAGAAAAAGGGTCAACCGCCGGGACTGACAGTGAAGAAGTGTCGAGCAACTTGAACCGCGCCTAGCTACAGAATAGAACGCACAACGCCGCCGTCGGCGCGCAGTGCAGCGCCGTTGGTCGCGGAGGAGAGCGGGCTACAGACGAACGTCACCAAGGCAGCAACCTCTTTGGGTTCAGCAAAGCGCTTCAGTAGCGAGCTTGGCCGCATCTGCGCGAGGAACTCACGCTCCACCGAGGCACGGTCGGATTGTTTGTCGGCCGCGAGCCTTTCGACGAACAAGTTCACTCCTTCGGAAGCTGTCGGTCCGGCAAGCACGGTATTGACAGTGACGTTGGTGCCCGCGGTGGTTTCGGCCAGCCCGCGCGAGATGGTCAGCTGGGCTGTCTTAGTCATGCCGTAGTGAATCATCTCCGCCGGAATTTGCACTGCCGATTCGCTGGAGATGAACACGATGCGTCCCCAATTCCGTTGCCTCATCGCAGGCAGATAGTGACGGCTCAAGCGCACCCCGCTCAGGACATTCACTTCGAACATACGCAGCCAGTCCTCGTCGGTGATCTGCTCAAAAACCTTCGGCTCGAAGATGCCAAGATTGTTGACCAGAATGTCGACGTCAGGAAACTTTGCGATCGCCGCTGCGCAGCCTCTGGCTGTACCTAGGTCGGCAGCAAGGCCTTCAACTTCTTCTTTGCCAGTCGATTTCTGGATCGAAGAGACCGCCCCGTCCACTCGTTTTTGCGTGCGGCCGTTGACTACAACGCGCGCGCCTTCAGCCGCC
This sequence comes from Candidatus Korobacteraceae bacterium, assembly GCA_052147365.1. Lineage (GTDB taxonomy): Bacteria > Acidobacteriota > Terriglobia > Terriglobales > Acidobacteriaceae > Bog-257. The sequence continues at coordinate 7,110 of JBKQKT010000611.1, forward strand.
AGCGCTTCGGCGATGGCGTACCCAATACCTGCAGTCGACCCGGTTACGAGCGCATGCTTACCTTTCAGTTGAAGATCCATACAACTTAGATGCGGCGTTCCCCGAAACGGACGAGACGCGGTATGCTGGAATTCATGCCCGTTCTTATTTCCATGCTACGTGGCGTCAACGTCACTGGCTATAACAAGATTCCAATGGAAGCTTTGCGCCAGCTCTACGAATCGCTCGGTCTGAGAGCGGCGCAGACCTACATCCAGAGTGGCAACGTTGTCTTCAAGAGTAATGCAAAGGACCTTTCGACGTTGGCCAAGCGTATCGAGGACGCAATCGAGAAAAAGTTTAGCTTTCGTCCTGCTGTTACGCTGCGTACGACTGCGGAACTGAAAAGCGTGATCGCCCGGAATCCGTTCGCCGAGCGGCGGGAAATCGAACCCGGCAAGCTCCTCGTCAACTTTTTCCTCACCACCGAGCCCGGCGCGGAAATGCGGAGCGAGATTCTGCGGCTCAAGGCCGGCCACCCGGAAGAGCTGGCCTTTGGCAGCCGTGAGCTTTACATCTATTTCCCGGACGGCCAGGGACGGTCCAAACTATGGCCGGCGATCGACAGGGCGCTGAAAAAATCCGGAACCGGCAGAAACTGGAATACGGTCACCAAGCTACTGGACATGGCGGAAAAACTGGAAGGATCGCGGTCTCTTGCTGCGAGATAGCGAACTTCGGGGAAGCTCCATTCACGCCACTCGTTGTTTCGGCCGGCCACCCTTTCGTCCGTTAGCTCGCGCAGCAGCAGCCTTAGCTGCGCTGGTGACCGAGCCTCCGCGATGGCCGAGCTCCGCCATCCATCGGCTCGTGCCGAACACGTGATTCAGCAAACCGGGAACATAGTGCTCCACGTCCAGCAGAGGCCAGTGCAGCCCGGTGCCCCGCCCAAGAACCTCAATCTTCGATATCTGCGCCGGCTTTGCATCGCGCAAACCTTGAAGATTCATGCGCGGAATTGAGACCCGCACGCCATCGTCCAAGTAAAGGGTCAGCAGATCGGGCTTTTTTTCGTACTCCACCCGAACGACACGCCGATCCGATGCCGCAAACGAGCGCGCCTGCGCGAGGGCGCCGTCGATCTCTTCGGTGGTCGTCACTACAGTTGCTTTCGACCTAGTCATGCATTCTCCCCCACAGGGCAACGAGCTCATCGAAATGTTCTGCCGCAGAGTTCAGGACACGGCGCACAGAGTTTCGTTTAGCATTGCCGGGCCGGATGGCATCGGGACGGTCCGCCAACCGGACCACGCGGTCCGGACACAGGTCGATGATCACTTCCGTCTCTTCCACAAAGTCATGTACGTGGCGAGGCTTGTGGTCCTGTGGATACGCGACAAACAACACGCCGTCAAAGCGAATCGATGCCACATTCGCATGGTATCCCAATCAGCTTGGGTTGTCCAGGCCAATCTATTCCTCGGGGGTTACGCAGCTAAGCTTAAGTGGCTATAATGTGAATAGGATATGGTCGTGAAGCCTCTTACCACCCATCCGCATCATCTCGCCACTGCCGCACTTAAGACGGTGCTGGGTATGAGTGTGCGCGGCGCCTGGTCACGGCCCATCTCCTCGCGAGCCGACGTTAAGCTCGCTCCGTCCATGGCACGCCCCAATCTTTTTTCCGGCGACTAGTCCTTACATTCTCCTGCTGCGTAGCCGCGCTCTCCAGTCCGACCAGATTTGCTCGCGCGGCCTGACCCAGCTCCGGTGCGCAACCGGCACCGCAAGCCTTTAGAGGAGAACCATCATGGCTACCAAGACTCTGACGCAAGTTGCAGGTCCGAGCATCAAAACCACGCTGCCCGGCCCCAACGCGCGTCGCATTCTCGATGGCGACCAGCGCTATATTTCGCCGTCCTCCACTCGCTCTTACCCGCTGGTCGCTAAGCGCGGCCGCGGCGTGATTGTCGAGGACGTCGATGGCAACGAGTTCATTGATTTTTCTGCCGGCATCGCAGTGACCTCGACCGGGCACTGCCATCCGGAAGTCGTTGCCGCCATCCAGAGGCAGGCTGCCGAACTGATTCACATGTCGGGCACAGACTTCTACTACGAGCAACTGGTGACGCTGGCTGAGCGCCTGTCCAAGGTTGCTCCGATGAAGGGGCCGCACAAGTTTTATTACGGCAACTCAGGCGCCGAGGCGGTTGAAGCTGCGCTGAAGCTGGCGCGCTACCACACCAAGCGGCAGAACGTCATCGCTTTCTACGGAGCCTTCCACGGACGAACCATGGGGGCGCTGTCGCTGACTGCATCCAAACCTCAGCAACGGCGGAGATTTGCGCCGCTGGTGCCAGGCGTTACCCACATACGCTATCCCGACGTGTATCGCGGATGCGTGGGTGGCGGACAGGAAGCGGAAGCCTTCGCGCTCGGCTGCGCGCGTTTCATTGAGGAAAAGCTGTTTAAGACGACGCTGCCTCCTGAGGAGGTAGCCGCGATCTTTGTCGAGCCGATTCAGGGTGAAGGCGGATACGTGGTCGCCCCCACGGTCTTCATGCAGGAGTTGCGGCGCATTTGCGATCGTCACGGCATTCTGCTGGTGGCGGACGAGGTACAGTCGGGCGCAGGCCGCACCGGCAAGTGGTGGGCCATTGAACATACCGGTGTCGAGCCCGACATCGTCTGCATGGCTAAAGGAATCGCCAGCGGCATGCCGCTCGGCGTCACCATGGCAAAGGCCGAAATCATGGATTGGGTGCCCGGTTCGCATGCTTCGACCTTCGGTGGCAATCCGGTTTGCATCGCGGCGGCACTGGCTACCATGGATGTGCTGGAGCGCGAGGCCATCTACAACGCCGAAGTCGTCGGGCGGCACATCATGGAGCGCATCGCTGACTGGCCGCAGCGGCTGGAACTGGTGGGTGACGTTCGCGGACGAGGCCTAATGATCGGCGTTGAGATCGTCACCGACAAAAAGACAAAGACGCAGGGCGGCGCGGAGCGCGACCGGATCGTGGAGCTGGCCTTCGAGCGCGGCGTTCTCTTCCTCGGGTGTGGTCCAAATAGCATCCGTATCGCGCCTCCAC
>JBKQKT010000612.1:0-6572 GCA_052147365.1 Candidatus Korobacteraceae bacterium
ATGCAGCAAGGCGCTGCTGTGGGCTACCAAGTTTCCCGAAGGCACAAAGACAGACGAAATCAATCCGCTTATCGCGATTATTGCGTTTGATTCCGACTGCTTACCGGGCGTGGCGTTACCGACTTCACTCAATGACACCGTGGCTATTCGTCGCGTGGGCACACAGATTTCGCGCTCGCTAGCTGGAACTCCGTTCTTCGGTAAGGGCCAGAATTCACTCAAAGCGTTCATCCTGCAAAATCGGTTGATGCTCGACCTCTCCAGTGAGTTCAAAGTCGAGGCGCCGAACAGGAAAGAGCCAACGAACGTGTTTACCTCGATCATCTTCACGGAAAGCAACAGCTACTGGGTGCTGTGGATGTTCGAGGGTGGAAGCCAATCTGCGTTAGACGGCCTCAGGGAAAACGTCAAAATCGCGTTCGCTCCGCCCAGCGATGTGGAAAAGAAGTAACACCTGCTCGATTCCAGTGCGGGGCAGTGCTGCATGTTGGCTTACGATAAATCGCCATATCACAAGTGATTCTCGACTGCGCGGTTCCCGTTTCGGGACTGATGGCGAGAAAAGCCCACTTTCAGCCGCTAACCAATCGGGCCCCGGATGTATGCTGGTCTCGCCGAGCATTCTTAAATAAAAACCCTTTCTTACTGTTGCGTTTTTGTTAGGCATACCCTCACCAGGAGAAATGGCATGATGAGATTTATGGTCGTAGCTTTGATGTCACTTGCTGTTGCTCTGCCGGCATTCAGCAAAACCTATAAGACTACCTATTCCGATCCCTGCAGCGAGGTCTGGGGCGCGGTGAAAGATACCCTCAGCAATCAGGAAAACTACAGCGTCCAGGAGAGCGACGACGCCAAAATGACCGCTTCCTACAATGTGAAGCATGCCGCACATGTCACCATTACGGGAGCGGCCCTCCAGCGAACCAACCATGTCACCCTGGTATCGAAGGGCACAGCGTGCGAGATGCAGGTAGTATCGAACTATAGCGGGTTCGAGCACGACGACAAGGGTGACTTCAAGAAGCGGGTGGATGAATCTCTAGCTAAGCTCAAAGCCCCTACACCTTCCCAGCCCGCCAAAACGCCGGAAGCAAACAAATGATTTTGCGAGTTCGGCTCGAACCGGACCGTCACTCACCCCTTGCTTCTGGTCGGTTGCGCCGTTAGTAATAGCGCGGCCTCGCGGGGAACGAAGCGGGGCTGAGTCGAGACGAACTTGTCCATTTCAGAGACGCTGAGGAAGCACCCGCCCACACGGAAGCCGGAGACCACCGCGTTCTCCTCCTCCAGCTCTGGGTAAAAGCCGGGGTGTTCCTCCAGGAAGCGGACGAACTTCTCTAGCTGGCAAGCTGACATTGTGAACTGCGCTATATATTCGTAACCCTGGATCTGAGCCTTCTTCATCTCGTTCCTCCGGTTTTCGAAATCTACTCGAATAGACGCAGTCGCAAGGCTGTAACGTGTAAACAAGATGTCGTTTGTTTGTCACAACCGGGACACGTTGAGCTTCTGATTCGGATCGACGTTCCGGAAGGGTGCGGGACCGCGAAGGATGCATCTTGGAAAGCAGATTTGCGCGCGCGAAACGCTCCCCGTAAACTGAAGAAAAGCCCTTAGCTATTAGCTCTTAGCGTTTAGCAATCCAACGCGACACGAAGCTGCTTGCTAATCGCTAAAGGCTAATAGCTAAGAGCCAATGACCTGGAGGCTTCTGCTGAGCTGTTCTCTCCGAATTCTTCTCGCATCGCTCGTGGCGCTGTCGCTCACCTGTGCTGCCACGGCCCAGTCCAAAGCTACGCTCGACGTCAGCGAGACGCTGTTCAGCGTAGTTGCGGCCATGAATGTCTGCGGCTACGACGCCGAGTTGCAATCCTCGCCGTCCATTCGCATGGAAGTACGAGCCGACCTGGCCGCGGCGGACAAGTCGCCCGAGGCTGCTTCTGTCCAAAAGCAGATGTGCCGCTTTTATCACGATCACCAGCAGGGCGATAGCGCGCACGATCTGGCGCAATACATGTCGCTCGCACTCAATCTGGGCGGACCTCCGGACTTTGCTCCCAGAATGCAGGAATCCGACATGCCGCCGGATTCGACCTACGTGCTGGGCTTCGTGCCGTTGCTGAAACAGTATTACGCGGCAGCGAAGCTGCATTCCATCTGGCTGAAACACCAGACGCAATACTCGGCCTTGATTGACGAATACCATGAACCCGTCGCCAGGATGATCAGCTCGACGGATGCGTACCTGCGGATGCCGCTGGCCGGCTATCAGGGCCGTAGCTTCACGATCTATCTGGAACCGATGATCGCGCCGGGACAAATCGATTCGCGCAATTATATTCAGGACTATTACTACATCGTGGTATCTCCTGCCGGCGCCAATCTCCACATGGATGCGATTCGGCATACCTACCTGCACTTCGTGCTCGACCCGCTGATTGCTAAGCGCGCGACGGCGCTGCAGCGGCTTAAACCTATTCTTATACCGCTGCAAAAGGCGCCGATGTCGGAAGATTATAAGCAGGACAGCGGTTTGCTCGTCATCGAGTGCCTGATTCGCGCCATTGAGGCGCGTACCCCAGCCGATCCTAAGCTGCAGGCCAAGGACCGCCAGGCGATGGTGCAGCGTGACGAGGCAGAGGGGTTCATCCTCACTGGCTACTTCTACGAGCAGTTACGGGACTTCGACAAGGGAAACACCGGCCTGCAGAACGCCTTCCCCGAATGGCTGCACAACATTGATGTGGACCACTTCAGGAAGATGGCCACGGAGATACAATTTGCGCCGGAAGCCCAACCCGAGGTGGTGCAGGCACCAAGGCCTGCATCTCAACAAAAGATAGATCTGGCCGAAAAAGAACTGGTGAGCGGCAATCCTGCCGGCGCCGAAAAGCTGGCCCAAGAGGCGTTGCAGTCGAAGCAGGATACCGCGCGCGCTTATTTCGTACTAGCCCGTGCCGCCACGATGAGCGGTAACATGCAGGGTGCGCAGGACAACTTCCAGAAGGCGCTGGATTCCGCTGCGGACCCGCGCGTGGCAGCCTGGTGTCACATCTATCTCGGGCGCATTCTTGATCTGCAGGAGGAGCGGGACGCCGCGATAGCGCAGTACAAGGCGGCACTCAACACCGGCGACAGTTCCCCTGATACAAAGAACGCAGCCGAGCGCGGCTTGAAGGAGCCGTATCAGCCGCCAGTGGCCACACAGCAACAGCATTAGCTCGTAGGCAATTGAAGGACGAGGGGCTGATGGCTTTCTTCGGACTAGAAAGGACGATGGAATGAAGTTGAGTTTCGCAATTGCGGTTTTGCTGCTGGCCCCGGGAATGGCGATGGGCCAGGCAAGTCCCCAGACAGGCAGCCAGGGCGGACAAGCCCAGGGCCAGAGCACCTCAAAGCCTGCGGCCCCCAACGCTGCACAAGTCCAGCCTTCAGGCGGCGGGAACCGCGTGCCGCAAGCCAAGTCGCAGGAAGAATTTAGCGCCTACCAGAGCGCCATGGCCAAGACCGATCCCTCAGAGATGGCGGCAGCGGCCGAGGCGTTCGCCGTAAAGTTTCCCGATAGTGAATTAAGAGAGATCCTTTATGTGCGCGCCATGACTCTGTACCAGCAGAATGACAATTCTGAAAGGGAGACCGCAATGGGGCGAAAGGCGCTCGCCCTCGATCCCAACGATCCGGTACCGCTGATCCATGTGTCATCCGCGTTGGCTGAAACCACGCGCGACACCGATCTCGACCGCCAGGACCGTTTGAATGAAGCCGCAAAAGATGCGCAAGCTGCGATCAACAACATCGATACCGGCCTGCACATTCCGCCGAACGTGCCGCCGGAGCAGGTCGCCGCGGTAAAGGCCAGCATCATTGCGATGGCTTACGAAACGCTGGGCGTGATCCACATAGGCCAGAAGGACTACGCAGCGGCGGAGCAGGAACTGCAGAAGGCGGTCGACGCTCGCAAAGCCTCTCCCGACGCAGGCGTTTATTTGCGTCTCTCGGTCGCACAAGACAATTTGGGGAAATATCCGCAAGCCCTCGAGTCAGCCAACAAGGCGTTGCAATTGGCCCAGCAAGGAAGCGTAGTGCAGAGTCTGGCCAGGCAGCAACAGGCCCGTTTGCAGAAGCTGATCGCCGCGGGATCGCCGGGAAGTCCGGCCGCGGCACCGTCGGCCACACCAACTCCCGCGAAGCCGGCACAGACGAGCCAGCCGTCAAACGCGACTCCACCGGCTACGCCGCATTGAGGTAATGTAAATTGTGGGTGTTGTATCCTTTCGCCTGATTCGACGGCCAGTGTTGCTTGTCGTAAGTCCGAACACCACCGATCACTCATGAAGTTCGATCCCAACGACCTTTCCATGTTGGAGGCTGCTCTCGGGCATCCCTTCCGGCGCCGCGACCTGCTGGAGCAGGCGCTCACTCACGCTTCTTTTGCGCGCGAAGTGGAATCGAAGAGTGCTGCAGCCGGCGCGGCCGTGCATGCGCCGGACAACGAGCAGATGGAGTTTCTCGGTGATGCAGTCCTGTCCTTTGTTGTGAGTCAGGAACTTTTTCGCCGCTTTCCCGAATACCAGGAAGGAGAATTGTCGAAGCTGCGTGCCCACATCGTCAGTGCCCGTCACCTGCTTCGTCCTGCTCGCGCGCTGGAGATTGGAGAGTTTCTGCGCCTCGGCAAGGGTGAGGAACGAAGCGGCGGGCGCAACAAGAGTGCCCTTCTGACGGATGCCCTGGAGGCCATCATCGCGGCCTTGTATCTCGACGGTGGACTCGAGCCTGCGCACCGCTTCATCCTGCAGATGATCCTCGATCCGGAACTCGCCGAAGTTCACAAGGCAGGCGACACGCACCTGCCTGTGATGGATTACAAGTCCGCCCTGCAGGAGGCCACACATGCCAGCGGACGTCCGCAGCCACGTTACGTAGTGGTGAAAGAGGAGGGGCCCGACCACCGTAAGCTGTTCACCGTGGAAGCGCACGTGTCTGCGTCCGCCGGAGGGGACAAAGGATTCGTCCGTCGCAGCGAAGGCAGCACCAAGAAGCTAGCCGAGCAGGGGGCTGCACGAAAGGCCTGGGACTATCTACAATTACTGAAAGCAGGTTCTGTGGCAGACGCCCCAAGTCCCGCCAGCGAACTAAAGTAGTCATGAGCGAAGTCAGTACCGATCCACAGGTTACCGTCGCGCCCCAGACGCTGCCGTCTGTCGTGAAGCACACGTCGGACGGCGCGCACTCTGGCAGCATGAGCTGGCTGCAGTCATTCGCCACCACCATTGTCATCGCGGTATTCGTTATAACCTTCATTGTGCAGGCGTTCCAGATACCCTCGGAGTCGATGGAGAAAACTCTGCTCATCGGCGATTACCTTCTGGTGGACAAAGTTCACTATGGACATTCGCACTTCTGGGGGTGGCTCTTGCCCTACCATGCGATTCATCGGCAGGACATCATTGTCTTTCGCTATCCCGTCAACCCCAAGCAGCACTTCGTGAAGCGCGTTGTCGCGGTTCCCGGCGACCGCGTTCGACTCATCAACAAGCACGTTTACGTCAATGGCGTCCGGCAGGACGACGACTATGCCACCTTCAACTGGGCACAGCGCGACAAGTTCAGGGACAACTTCCCAGATGGCGGTTTTTACGGCGATAGAATCTCGACCAAGTGGTTTCTACAAGCGCAAAAGCTGCTGGAGGATAACGAGCTGATCGTTCCCGAAGGCTCGTTTTTTGTTCTCGGCGACAACCGCGACGACAGCTACGACTCGCGCTACTGGGGGTTTGTCCCCGCCGAGAACGTCGTCGGCCGGCCTCTGTTGATTTACTTCTCGATGGACCGGACTGCTCCAGCCCTCGCTAGTGAACTGCCGTCTGATAGACTTTCGAGTCTGGCCCACAATGTGACCAACCTGGTCGAGAGTCTGCGTTGGCGGCGGATGTTGCGGACCGTGCAGTAGTTTGGCCCGGCAGATACGCCTATAACTAAAGAGGAAGAACGCCTTTGGCTACAACCAAGAACCCGACGAAGACCGCGCAGAAGGCCGAAAAAACAGCGGAAGCTGGGAAACCGGCGAAGGCAGCAGAGGCCGAAAAGCCAACCAAGCCCAAAGAGACGACTCCCGAATTTATCGCTTCCATGGCCATCGTGATCGTGACTGGCCTGTTCATCATTACGTTCGCGCTGCAGGCCTTCGAAATTCCGTCGAGCTCCATGGAGAATACGCTACTAATCGGCGACCACGTCTTCGTCGACCGAATGATGTTGGCGCCGATCACCAAATGGATCGACAAACTCATTCCTTACCGTGACCCGCGGCACGGTGACATCTTTGTCTTCATTTCTCCAGCGCAACCTGGGCTTTATGTGGTCAAACGGGTCATGGGCATTCCCGGTGATCGCATCCGCCTGCAGGACGGGGTCGTGTACCGCAACGGAGAAAAGCTCGAGGAGCCTTATGTCGTCCGCAAGGGCGACTACAACGCCTACCGCGACAACTTCCCCGATGTGCCCGCCAGCATGTACGACGATGTAACCGACTCATGGCGGAAGAATCTTCCCTCCTACGTTCAGAATGG
>JBKQKT010000613.1:0-12368 GCA_052147365.1 Candidatus Korobacteraceae bacterium
CACGCCGATGATCGACGCCCGCGCAATTGTATTCGCACTACGATGAAAAACTTGGGCCATTTATATGAGGCATTCCAGACGGTTGCGGGTTCGGGCGCCACAACCCCCAGCGGCGCCGGTTTCGTACTGATTGCGATGTCTCAGCAAGGTGTGACGCAAATCACCCAAGCGTGTGATTATAGCAACCTACCTCGTCTGCATGGCAAGTGGCATGAGAATCTCTGCATCCGGGCATTTCCCTGGGTTGGCAGTCGGCACTTAGCAAAGGAGCGAATGGTGCGGGTCGGCGTTCATCAGGTAGGTGCTGGCGTCGGCGTCGATCACGATCACTTTGGCCCAACCCTGCTCATCCATCTCCACTCGAGACAGCGCATTCCATTTCGCGAAGAGAGGCGCGGCGAGCTTCATGCCCTTGGCGTACGCGATGTCAATCAGCCTGCCGCGAAAGTTGACAGCGATCCAATGCGAAATGGTAGAAGAGCGCCACCGAGAACAGCCGCGTAGTCCAAGCTCCAATAGCAGTGCAGAGAAGCTCATCAGCCCGCAACAATCAGGGCGTTTCACCTCTCATCGGATTCCAGGAGGACCTGGGCCATTGCAGTTTCCTTGGTGTGGGTTATCGAAAGATGGGCGTGAACCGCGCCCAGTTTGCGGAAGAACTCCGCGGCTTTACCGTGGAAAGCGACCGTCGGGCGTCCGCCGGGAGCTCGAACAACCTCTACGTCCTGCCAGGTGACACCGCGATTCCAGCCGGTGCCGATGGCCTTCATGGCAGCTTCCTTTGCGGCGAAGCGGCCAGCGTATCGCTCCGCCTTGTTCGCCTTGGACTCGCAATAGCGGATCTCGTCCGGCGTGAAAACTCGGTCCAGAAACCGCCGTCCGAAGCGCTCGATGGAGGCGGCGATGCGGTCAACTTCCGCGATGTCAATGCCTGTTCCCACGATCATCTGAGACGACCTGAATCCTTGCGCTTCGGTAAGGCCGCGCCGCTGCGACGAAGGTAACACATTGAGAATACGGACGCTTTACGTCGAACGCCGGACACCGCCCGCAGGGAAGCAACTTGGGTTTTTCGACATCGCTCTGCTATGATGAAGCTGCTCGATTGATCGTCGTTGTACGCAGCAGTTCCTGCCTTTGCAGCATCCCTGCCGCTTCACATCCCGATCGAATTGCAGCTACATCACTTCGAAGGAATATGCATCACCATGGAACAAGGAACAGTTAAGTGGTTCAATGACGCGAAGGGCTACGGCTTCATCAGCCGTCAGAATGGGGAAGACGTTTTCGTTCACTATTCTGCGATCCAGACCAATGGCTTCCGCAGCTTGCAGGAGGGACAGCCGGTCCAGTTCAACGTAGTCAAGGGACCCAAGGGCTGGCAGGCGGAGAACGTACAGGTTCTGTAGATCTCGAGCCTCAGGGTTAAGAAAGGCGGCCAATCGGTCGCCTTTCTTATTTTGAAGCTTCAACCCGCCGTCGTTACCACGATGGCTGAGCAGCGTTGCTGGCCTGCTCGCCGATAACTGTGTTTCTGTACGGAATCGAAATAGAGAGCGTCGCCCTCCTCCAGTCGGTAAACTTCGGTGCCGATCTTCATCTCCAGCGCTCCCTCAAGGACGTAGAGCACCTCCACTCCGGCATGGGAATGCGGCTGGAGGTTTTGCTCCCCGACCTTGTGGAACTCGGCGAAAAAGGCATGGAGTTTCCGCTCCCTCGCAGGGAAGTCCAGGCTCTCGAAGTGATAGGCCACCTCGCGCTCGTCCGGACGCTCGGGGAAACGGACGCGCTCCTTTTTGCGGGAAACGGCCACGGTGTGCCGTTTTCGTTCGTCGGTGAAAAAGTAATCCAGTCCCACATCGAAAACCGTCGCGATGCGGACCAGCGTCGGCAGCGTGGGTATGAGCCGGCCGTTTTCCAGCTTGGAGAGCATCGCCGGTGACAACCCGGTATGGGCCGCGAGTTGGATGAGCCCCATGCTCTTGCGCAGCCGCAGTTGGCGGAGTTTCTCCGCGATCCCATAGGGGCGAATGGTGTCCTGAACTACATCCGTGCGCGGCCCGTTTTTCTTCTGGCTCAAAGTTTCCTCCCCGGGTTGTCGTGACCGTAAAACAAATTGCGAACGAGGCTGTCTTTTACTGTTAATAAAACATCTTTGACTTATAGTCAATACAGATCGCAGGTGCGGACCTGCCACAAAGGAGAACACTCATGATTACCAAGCTTCTTGGAATGGCGATCCTGGCGCTGGCGGCCGGCAGCGCAGCAACTTCGACGGAAAAGAACATCGTGGACACGGCTGTCGCCGCCGGTTCCTTCAACACCCTGGTCAAGGCCGTGCAAGCGGCGGACTTGACCACAACCCTGGAAGGCCCGGGGCCGTTTACCGTCTTCGCTCCCACGGACCAGGCATTCGCCAAGCTTCCGGCTGGAACGTTGGAGTCTCTGCTGAAGCCGGAGAACAAGGACAAACTCCGCGCCATTCTCACCTATCACGTTGTCGTGGGAGAGGTAGATGCGGCCCAAGTGGCAAAACTGACCTCCGTGAAGACCGTTGAGGGCGCAACCCTGAAGATCGCCGCCAACAACGGGTCCGTCATGGTGGACAACGCGAAAGTGGTGAAAGCCGACATTCACACTTCCAACGGCATCATCCACGTCATCGACGCGGTAATGCTGCCCCCCAGCAACTGATAGCAAACACAAAGGAGACGTCTTATGAAGAAGATTGATGTGCTAGCAGCAATCCTGCTCGTCGTGGGTGGTTTGAACTGGGGGCTGGTCGGCCTCCTGAGCTTTGACCTCGTAGCCAGGCTGTTTGGCGAGATGAGTGTGCTTAGCCGCGTGGTTTATTCGCTGGTGGGACTTGCGGCGGTGTACCAGGGGCTGGGCTGGAAGGCCATCCAGAAGCGCTGGACCATGGAACTGGCGCTGATCAGGCACTAACCAGGAAAACGGTTCTGGATGGGGTGCACTCCCATCCAGAACTGCATTTTGCGGAGGAAAGCATGCTGGTGTTGGTCGCGGGAGCGACAGGATACATTGGGCGGCAACTTGTGGACCGCCTGCTGGCGGCAGGGCATCGCGTGCGCTGCCTGGTTCGTAACGCAGCACGCAGAGACCGCCTTCCGGCGGGAGTCGAGGTGGTGCTGGGAGATGTTCTGCATCGCGAGACTTTAGTGGACCCACTACGTGACGTGGAGTGCGCTTACTATCTGGTCCACTCCATGGGCGCTGGCGAAAATGGGTTTGCGAATCGCGACCGGCTCGCCGCATACAACTTTGCCGTCGAAGCGCGGTCGGCGGGGGTTCGCCGAGTCATCTATCTTGGCGGGCTGGGCTCCGGGTCGATGTCGGAGCATCTCAAGAGCCGCCAGGAAACCGGGCACGTCCTGCGCCTCTTCGGACCGCCCGTGGTGGAGTTCCGGGCCGGCATCATTGTCGGGGCCGGCAGCGCCTCCTTCGAAATCATTCGCAGCCTCGCCGAGAAGCTGCCCGTAATGGTCTGCCCACGCTGGGTGACCACTCGCGTTCAGCCCGTCGCCGTCGCCGATGTGCTGGCCTATCTTGTGGCCGCGTTGCAAGCGAGACACCTGGAGGGAGAGATCATGCAGATCGGCGGCAGCTCGATCGAAACCTACAAGAGCATGATGGAAGAATATGCGCGGGCGCGTGGGTTGCGGCGATGGCTCATCCGGGTTCCGGTCCTGACGCCGCGCCTTTCGTCGTACTGGCTGGACTTTGTAACCAGTGTGCCCCCGGCACTCACCCGCCCGCTCATCGAAGGCCTGCGCACCGAGGTCGTCTGTCACAGCAGCCGCGCCTTGGCGTTGTTCCCGATGATTACGCCCTCCAGTTACCGCCAGGCTCTGCAGTCGGCCCTGGACCGCCAGGATCCGGGAATCCCGGCCGAGGCTTTTGTGAGTCGCCGAACTCTGCATAGCGCTGATGGCGTTATCTCCGACTGCCGCGAGATAGAAGTTGGCGCGCCGCTGGAGTCGGTTCGTGATGTGCTGCACTCCCTCGGCGGAGGGATGGGTTGGCTTTATGCCGACTGGCTCTGGCGGCTGCGCGGCTGGCTGGATCAGCGCCTCGGAGGAGTGGGAATGCGCCGACGTTGTTTTCGAGTGATCCCCCTGCGGCAGGGGGATGCGGTGGACTTCTGGCGCGTACAGGAAGTCGGCGAAAACCGCCTGCTGCTGCGGGCGGAGATGAAGGTCCCGGGCAGGGCCTGGCTGCAGTTCTGTCTCGCGGCATTACCAAGCGGCAAAACCCAACTGCGCAGCGTAGCCAGCTTCGAGCCGCGAGGGCTACTAGGTCTGCTGTATTGGTGGTCGCTGTACCCGGTTCACAAGTTCATCTTCGCGGGCATGTTGCGCGGCCTCAGGCGGGTGTCTGAACGAAGGGAGTGTGGCAATCACTCGACCCTGGACAGCTTCGTCACTTTGAAAGCTGAGGCTTGATGCTCAGGCTCGCGTTATTCATACACCTGCTGCTGCCACGCCCTCGTAATGACGCTGCGTGCGGGGCAGCTTTGCCGCATAGCCTAGTAAGAAGAACACCACCGTCGAGAGGAGGCACACGCCCAATCGCACGTGGGCCAGCGGCAGCGGCGGCAGATCCATGAATTTGCCCAGCCGCCACGCCGCCCAGTTGATGACCTGCGTCGGCACCACCGTCCAGATGGCGATATAAAACCAAGCCCGCTCGACGCCTTCGCCGAAGGTGTCGCGGCGGGCACGCGGCGTCCAATCACAAACCGTGGCCAGCACCACCGCCAGCGCCAGCGGATAGTAGCCGTACTGGTACAACTCATCCAGCAGCCAGCGGCCGTTGATGGAAGCAACGACCAGTCCGATGAGGTTCAGGGTGTAGGGCACGATGAGATCAACCCACGCGGCGGTGTAGCACACCACCCGATAGGGCAGGTTCGGCTGGTGCACTCCGTAATGCGTGATGTACGGCCGCAGCTCGCATCCTGGAATGCGGCCCTTGAAGCCGCGCCAGGCGACACCTGCGACCACCATCGCCAGCCAAACCCAATGCCTCCGGTCTGGCCCGTGCGCGTACAGGTCGTAAGTCAGCGGGTATCCCGGCAGAACCCAGAAAACCCAAATCCAGATGGGAGCATGTAGAACGCGGTAATACTGCTTGTTGCGTTCACGGAAGACGGCCTGTTTCATGATCGCTGACGATCGTAGCGCGCAGGAAGGCGGTATGACAGTCCGACGACTAACCCTGAAGGCTGAGTGCTAATGGCCAACGCCAACCGCCGCCCGCTGCTCTTATTCGCCAGCTTCGCTTTCCTTGTACAGGTACTTAATGCTGGGCTTGTAGATCAGCAGGTTGGATGCGCCCGGACGGTTCACCTTCAGACAGTACTTGTCATACCACTCGATGGTGCCGTGGATCTCCTCGCCGTCCTGCAGCACCAGCACCATGGGGGTGTGGGCCTGCATTTGTTTCTGGTAATAGAAATTCTCGGCGTGGGTCTGCTCCGGCGGAGGCAACTTCTTGCCGCCGTTCATGGGGCGGTCGTTACGCTCGCGGCGGTCGCCATCCCGACGGTGGTCGCCATCGTGACGCGAATGATCATTGCGGTTAAAGGCGGGACGTATAAGCTTGCGATTGGCAAAGGCTTCATGGTCAACGACGCGACCCAAACTGGTGGAGTCCATGGAATCTTTCATGGTTGTGCTCCTGTGGTCTGCACACCAGCCTTGTGGCACGCCAATTCAAGCAGGTAAGACAGGGTGGCGTCTGGCGTAAACTCGGCTTGAATCGCCTCAGGCTGTTCGAAGGTGTGAACTTGTCGATACCCTAACACAGGCTAATCAGCAAAACAATCCGTTGGGCGATGCTACTTTCGTGTGAGTAATCGGCGCCGGAGTTACCGCTCCAGCGAGGTAGCAAAGCTATCCAGGGACAGAGAACGCAGCAGGTTCCGGCGCATGCCGCTTTCGACTTCCCCCAGCCGTTGGGCGGCGCTGACGATCCATGGGAAGTCGGCTTCGGCGGCCATCCGGGCCAGCTCCGGCTCGATGTCGTGGTTACGTACGAACTCGGGCGTGCCCGACTTCAGGAACAGCAGGTCCTCCAGAAGCGAATACAACGTGCGAATGAGATGCTCGGTCTTGGCCTTTCCCTCCGCGCCTGCGCGGTAGGTATCGGTGACGCGAAACAGGGCGCTGTAGTCCTGAGTGCCCATCGCCGTGCCGAGGAGCGTCAGCGCATCCTGACGCGCGGCAAGGTAAGCAGCAAGATCGAAACTGCGCGCGCGGCCGAGCCCTCCGCCGCAAACACGCGCCACCAGCGCCCGCTCGCGTGGTTTCCACTCCGGACGCACCTGGGCGAGATACTGTTCGACCTCAGCCACGGGAACTGGAGCGAGCCGCAGATGCATACAACGTGAGCGAATCGTAGGCAGTAACGCCGAGGGATTATCAGTAAGCAGGAACAGCGTTGCGAACTCGGGTGGCTCCTCCAGCACCTTGAGCAGTGAATTGGCGGCTTCCTTCATGAAGTCTGCGTTGCTGAAGATGTACACTCGCTCGCGGCCTTCGGCGGGTTTGTAGTAGATCTCGTGGATGACGTGCCGTACCTGATCAACCTTCACCAGCATTTGTGGCGGGTCAGGAGGGATGATGAGTACGTCAGGATGCGTCTGTACCAGGATGCGAGTCTCGCGCTTATCGGCGTCGCGCAGGTTCTCGCGCGCCTCAACAGCTTCAGCGAAGCGCTCTTCCAAAGCGTCAGCTTCGGCGATACGGATACAGTTGGCACAGTGTCCGCAGAAGTCAGGCAGGCCATCGCTGAGAGGACGCTCCAGGCAGTTCATCGCCTTCGCCACCATCTGGGCAAGGGTGAACTTCCCCGAGCCTTGGGGGCCGGAGACGATGACGGCGTGGGGAAAATGTTCGCGTGCCAACATCTCGCGCAGCGTGCGAACTACCTCGGCGTTGCCATGAAAATCAGAAAAGGGCATTCGGTGATATTGCCTCGGCGCAGCTAAAGCTGCGCCCCTTCACATCGAAACCTGCCTTCCATCAGTCTCTCCCTCACCACGCGCACAATCTGAGGATGGACAAACTCCAGCGGCGGCCGCGCGTCCACCAGCACCACGCGCTGCGGCTCGCGGCGGGCAATCTCCAGGTATGCGTCGCGCACGCGAGTGAAGAAAGTGTAGTTCTCCTGCTCGAAGCGGTTCTCGTCAGAGTTCTCGTCTGCGGCGGCCTTGTTGCGGCGGCGTGCCCGGGCGACGCTGGCGCTTACGTCAGTGTCCATGAGAATCGTGAGGTCAGGCCATAGCCCGCGACACAGGGCTTCATGACAGCGCAACACCGCCTCGCTGCCAAGCTGACGGCCTCCCCCCTGGTAGGCCTCGGTAGAGTCGGTGAAGCGGTCGCAGAGCACCCACTGCCCTGCCTCCAGTGCCGGCAGGACGACCTCTGCGATCTGCTGCGCGCGCGAGGCAAACATCAGCGCCATCTCGGCGTGGGCATCCAGTCCGGCGGTACGCGAATCAAGCAGCACGGCGCGGATGCGCTCGCCTATGCCGGTACCCCCTGGCTCGCGCGTTGTCACCACAGCGATTCCCTGCGCGCGCAACTCCCCTGCAAGCCTCTCCAGTTGCGTCGTCTTGCCGCAGCCATCGAGTCCCTCGAAGGTGATGAACTTGCCGCACGATGGGTTTATCGCCACGGTGGCATCATAGCAAGTTGTCAGCTGTCAGTAGTCAGTGTTGAAGGAGTCAGCGTTGCGTTACCGGGGCCACACAGATAAACGCAAGCGGGCGCAAGAGCGTTACAGGATTTTTCAGAAATATTTTCGCAAATTCCCAAAATGGAACGAAAGTCGGCCCTGATGTACCAGTCTCAGCGAAACGACCAAATGACATATATTTCCCACTGATGACTTGGACTTGCTAGCAGAATTAGGAACCGGCTCTCTAGTGCTTCTAGAGATCCTGCTTTCTCATGAGATTTGTCCCACTCAGCCTCCAATAGCATGCCCCCTCAACATGCCGCACCCCGCATTCAGTCTTGAAGATAGCCCCCAGCCAGAGATTTCCGGCCGGGAGCCTATCGGTTGAGGGTGGCTACTAGCCTGGTCCGGTTGATGGTGTACCGCTAAGTGATCTTGATTACGGTCATCCTGGGCCTGGCGGTTTCTCCAGGCTTGACGAAGCCGATGGGCTTTTCGGGCTTGGGGATGCGCTTGTCGGTGTACAAAGTGCACTCGCAGACCTCAAACTGGAGCTCCCTGAGCGCACCTCCGTAGTTACAGAAGGTGAGCTTCTCTCCCTTGAAGCCCTTGTGACTCACTTCGTGGACACACATAGTGCACAGGGCCTCGCGGCTCTTGTTATTGGCCAAAATGTTCAAGGTCAACATGGCCCACCTCCAAACTGCAAACTCGGGTAGAGCGGGCCTTCAGGCCCGCGTCCCAGCCCCTAAATTCTTGCCATCCCGTTCGGGCTTCAGCCCGCGAGGGATCTGCTTTTTCGAGCACAGGGGCTAAAGCCCCGACCTTATGCCATGCCTGTTCGGCACGGCTCAAAGCCGCGCCATGATGCAAAGCGGGTCACGGAACATGTTCTATTTAGCGATTAGCAGGCGGCGGACGGCGGGAGGTTAACTGAAACGGACAGAGCACGCCCGGCGGCCATCGAGCGCCAAATCTGGCGCCGATTGCCTACACATCGACATGTGCGTGTTACCGATCATCGGGCGTTTCCCCTTGAGGGAGTTTGTACCTTGCCACAACTTGGTTGTGAAATGCAAGGAGAAAATTCGACAACTGTATGAGATCGGCATTGCATCAACGAACCGACGGTGAGCGCGGAGCTTAGGTCAGCTGCCGGGAGACAGCCGAATCGTAAGGTAATCCCATTTGGTCTGCGCTCTTATCGGGACGGCATTTAGCGACGATGAGCGTGATATCGTCCTGCTGTTCGTACGGACTGTAACGATGCACTTCGTCGATCACCGCCGAAACCAGGAGTTGGGACGGAGAGTCTCGATGAAGCATAAGACAATCCAGCAGGCGCTGCTCACCGAACTCTTCTCCGTCCCGACTGAACGCCTCGGTGACACCGTCTGTGTAAAGTGCCAGAGTATCTCCCACAAAGAGACTAGTCTCGCCGATTGAACATTCCCATCGCTGGAAACGTCCGAGTATGGTAGCAGTGGATTCGAGGCGCTCTACGTTGCCACTTGCACGGACAAGAAGTGCCGGCAAATGTCCGCAGTTGGCATAGCGCAAGCGGCCGGTATGATCGTTGTATTCCGAAAAGAAAAACGTAGCGTAAGCATTGTCGGGGGTGTTTTCGCAGAACAGCCGATTGACGGATTGCATGAGCCGGGCGGGTTCGTCGAGTGCGATCGCGCACTGGCTGCGGAGATTCGCCTGAAGATTTGCCATGAGGAGGGCAGCGGCGATCCCCTTGCCGGCAACATCGCCGATTACCAGGCACAGTCGTTCCTGACCCGAGGCAAGAAAATCGTAGTAATCGCCGCCAACCTGGCGAGCTTGCCGACATGTTCCGGCATAGTCCAAGGTCCTGAGAGGCGGCAGATCCTGAGGAAAGAGTCGAGATTGCACTTGTTTTGCGATCTCGAGCTCCTGGATAACGCGCCGCTCGGCTTCCGCTCGCTCCGCTGCGGCGCGGCGCTCCGCCTCGATGGCAAGGGTCACTTCATCGAAGCTCACCAGAGAAAACGAATTGCCGTCGAGGTCCTTGAACTGGGTGAACACTCCACCCCACACCGGTGCACCGCCGGGTAGCATCGACGCTCCGCTCGCTGACTTGACACGCCTCAATTTCGGCGTGGACAGGAACTTTACTCCGCGGCCCGACCATTCTCGGTAGCGGGCAATGACATCGTCCGTTATGAAAACGACGTCGGTGGGACGGCCAATGAGCTGAGAGAGCTTGGAGTCGGGTTTAGGAGCAACCAGTGCGACAAGCGTGTCTCCATCCGGCGGAGCGACGGCCAACCAGCGCTCCCCGGACTGAAGCAGGGTATCGGTAACCAAGCGGAACCCGAGTTGGTCCACATAAAATCGGAGACTTTGCTCCTGGTCGTGGACGAAGACTTTGACGCAGTGAATGCGAAGGATTTGATTCGGCGATGACTGGGGAAGCGAAGCCATGGGCGGGATTATAAGCTGGAATTTTCCTTTTGACCTCGAAGCCAGCGGCATTCTAAAAGGGCGCCCACTGGGCTTCTGAGTCACCCGCACTCATCAGCGGTCACGGGTCGATGGCGACACTACGATAGCCAAGAACTTCGCTTCATCATTTCCCAATGCCGGCGAACAAAAGCAGGGCCGGTTCGTCGCTGAGTGTTGGCAAAGGGAGGGTCCGCCGGAAATTTCCGCTGTCCCGGCCCGTCGCAAAAAGAGTAAGCTCATTCTCACGTCTCTCCGCTGGCAGATTGACCATGGCCGACCCCAACAGCTTCGACCCCTATCTCGAACCCTGGCTTACGGCGCGCCTGCCGCGCCTGGCCGACTATAGCCAGATGCTTGCCGACTTCCGCCACTGGGTTTACACCGAGGTGGATGCGCAGGCGAACTACACCGACCGGTACGCGCCTCCCGCGCTGGAGACCTACGACCGCAACGGCGAAGTGGTGAACCACATTGTGCTCAACCGCTGGTATGACGAGCAGCACCAGGAGCTGTATCGCCGTGGCATCATCGGACTGCCCTATGCGGAGAAGGCCCCGCATCTGCTGAGCTTCGCCATGGGATATGTCCTGGCGCAGGCCGACATCAGCCTGCATTGCCCGGTCACGCTCACGGGCGCGGTGGCGTATGTGCTGAGCGCGCATGCGCCGGCTGCGGTGCGGCAGCGGTTTCTCCATGACGTGGTGCGCATGGACGGCTTCGCCAAGACCGGCGGCACCTGGGCGACCGAGCAGCATGGCGGCAGCGACGTGGGAGCAACCACCACGGTGGCGACCCCCACTCGCCCACCCGCAGAGTTGCGGGTGATCGAGAGCGGTGAGCACTTCTTTCTCAGCGGTCTGAAGTGGTTCGCTAGCAATGCCAACAGTGGATTGGCGCTGGCAACGGCGCGTCCAGAAGGCGCGCCGTCGGGCTCAGCGGGCCTTGGCCTCTATCTGGTGCCAAGTCATCTCGAGGACGGCTCGCCTAACTACTATCGCATCCGCAAGCTGAAGGACAAGCTGGGTACCAGGGGTTTACCTACGGGAGAAGTCGAACTGTTTGGTGCTGTCTCAGTGCAGATTGCTCCTCCACCCGAGGGATTCAAGCTGATGATGGAAGCGCTGGAATACAGCCGCGTGCACAACGCGGTGGGATCGGCAGGCGTGCAGCGCCGGGCGCTGCGCGAGGCGCTGGCTTGGGCCCGGACGCGACGCGCCTTTGGCCACGTGCTATCCGATTATCCGATGGTGCAGGACGAGTTGCTGCGCATGCGCGTGCAGTTCGAGGCCGGGGCGCTACTGGCCTTCGAGGCGGCGGTGGCGTTCGACGAGACGCAGCAGAATGCCGAGCGCGGCACCTGGCTGCGTCTGGCTACGGCGCTGGCAAAGTATCTGACGGCCGAGTACGCCATCGCGGCGGCGCGCGCTACGCTGGAGCTGATCGGCGGCAACGGCTACACCAGCGATTATCCCGTGGCCCGGCTGCTGCGCGATGCGCAGGTGCTTACCGTATGGGAGGGCCCGGCCAACATTCAGGCACTCGAACTACTGCGCTTGCTGGCGCCTCGTTATCGCGGGTGGGAGCAGTATCACGCGCGCATGCAGGGGATTCTGGACGCTCTGCCAGAAGGATTCGGCCATCTGCGTAAGGCGCTGCAAGCGAGATTTCAGGCCGACCGTGAGGCGCTCGCCGTCACCATGCGCGATGAAAAAAGTGGGCAGCGCCACGCGAGAAAGCTATTGCATCGCATGAGCCAGAGCCTGGCGTTTGGGTTGCTGTGCGAAGCTGCGCACGATGCACATCGGCAGGGAAATTCGCTTCCCGCTCAAAGCGCATGGCTGTTTTACGAGGACATCGAGCCGCCAGCCGTCGGCGCTGAGAACGAGGCTGCGCGGCGGGGCGTGCTGGGGTTGCTGGAAGAGGAATCGATTGCGGCGGTGAGCGGTTAGCCGCAAAACAGCAAATGAGTGGTGAACCCGCCGGGCTTTTAGTCCCGGTCGCAAACGCCAGGGCTGAAGGCCAAATCCAAAGGCAACGTCTTCACCGGGCTAAAGCCCCGGTGCTTCCACCCGGTCTAGCCGCTCTCATGAGGAACAGGCGTCGCCCGCTCGCGCGCCACTTTGATTTCCTCCCAGCGCACCCAGCCAATGTAGAGAACGACCAGGATGTTGATGCCCAGGATCGCCAAGTGG
>JBKQKT010000614.1:0-3620 GCA_052147365.1 Candidatus Korobacteraceae bacterium
GATTCTGGTGAAGGTATCGAATCCGGCCGATCGTTCCCGATTCTTCGAGGAGAATTTCTGGGTTGATACCGGCGCACTCTATTCGTTTGTCCCCGAAGGGCGGCTCAGAGAAATCGGCATCAGCCCTCTGCGAGCACGGGATTTCATCTTCGCGGACGGTCGGCGCGATCGGCGGTTACTGGGAGAGGCCGTGCTGACGATTCCTCAACTTGACGAATCGCTGACGTGTCCTGTGATTTTTGGCCCAGCGGATTCGCTTTATCTACTTGGCGCCACGGCGCTCGAGAACTTTGGCGTGCAGGCCGATCCAACCACCCAACAGCTAAGGCCGATCGTGGCTGTCACCGGCGGCTTCCTCGCGTCTGCATTACCTTAGCGTAATCGTGGACCCTCGGTCATCGTGTGGGGCCGTCCCTTGTAGCCGCCCGCGCGCGACCAGGAGGGTCGCCCCTACAACGCCTGTCCTCTCGTATATTACATGACGATCGTTTCCAACGCCCCAGATTCCGCCCCAGAACCACCTAGCGACCCGCAAGCGGAGTACAGCCGCCGGCTCGCAGCCCTGAAGACCGCACAAGCTAATTACGAAAACCAGCATCACCGCCTGGGGAAAAGCAAACTCGTGCTGGGCGGCGTAACCCTGATCGTGATCGGGCTGGCTTTGGCGGCCAAGGTGATCTCGATTTTCTGGGTGGCGGCGCCCCTGGCGGCCATTGTGATTCTGGCGGTCATTCACGAGCGTGTGCTGAAAAGGCGAGAGCGATGCTCACGCACCGTGGCCTACTATGAGCGTGCGCTGGCGAGGATCGAGAACCGCTGGGCGGGAACCGGGGAAACTGGCGAGAGGTTCGAGAACGCTACGCACCCGTACAGCCGCGACCTCGATCTCTTCGGCGCGGGCTCGCTCTTCGAACTGCTCTGCACAGCGCGCACCCAGGCCGGCCAGGAGACACTCGCGAATTGGCTGCTGGCGCCCGCCTTGCCCGAACTGGTCCGTGCCCGCCACGCCGCTATTGAGGAGTTGCGACAGCGGTTGGACCTTCGCGAAGACCTGGCGGTGGTGGCGGAGGACGCGCGGTCGCTCGAACCTTCGGGAAGCCTGGCGGCCTGGGGCGAAGGGAAGCCGCTGTTGGCATCGGCGCCGCTACGAGCTTTGGCCGGTGTCCTCGCGGGACTATGGCTCGCGAGTCTTGTCTCCTGGATGGTCTGGGGGTTGGGGTATCCGGCGCTAATCGTAAGCGCGATCAACGTAAGCTTCAACCTTGTTTACCGTCCGCGCGCGGAAAGCGTGGCGCGCGCCGTCCAGAGCGCTGCCCGCGGTCTGGGGTTGCTGGCCGGCGTGCTGGCGCGATTGGAGGCCGCGCAATTCACGACCCCGCGGCTCATCGAGCTACGCCGAACGCTCGATTCTGAGGGCTGGCCGCCCTCACGCTGGATCGCTCGCTTGAATCGGTTGGTGGAGTATCTCGATTCGCGGGGCAACATGTTCGTCGCCTCGATCGACCTGTTCGTGTTCTGGACCTTGCAGTGCGCATGCGCAGTCGAGATTTGGCGCCGAAGGACCGGCCCGGCCGTGCGCCGCTGGCTGGCCACGGTGGGCGAATTTGAAGCCCTCTTGTCGTTGAGCAGCTATGCTTACGAGCATCCCTCCGATGTTATCCCGGAATTCAGCCAGGCTTCGCCCTGCTTTGAAGCCGAAGGCCTGGCTCATCCCTTGCTGTCAGAGCATGAGGCGGTGCGAAATGATGCGTGCTTCGGAGAGGGCTTGCGGGTGCTCATCATCAGCGGGCCCAACATGGCGGGGAAAAGCACGTTCGTGCGGGCGGTCGGCATCAACGCGGTTCTGGCTCAGTGCGGCGCTCCGGTGCGGGCGCGGCGGCTGCGCCTGTCGCCGCTGGCCGTGGGCGCGTCGATCTGCGTGCTCGATTCGCTGCAAGGCGGCATCTCGCGTTTCTACGCGGAAATCCGGCGCCTGAAGCAGATCGTAGACTTGACCCAGGGATCGGTCGCAGTGCTCTTTCTCCTGGACGAGTTCCTGCAAGGAACGAATTCCCACGACCGGCGGCGCGGCGCGGAAGCGATGGTGCGCAGCCTGGTCGAGCGCGGGGCGATCGGACTCGTGACGACGCATGATCTGGCGCTGGCCGAAATCGCGAGTGGACTGGGCACAAGCGCCGCCAACGCCCACTTCGAGGACCGCCTCGAAGATGGGAAGCTGGTTTTTGATTACCGCCTGCAACCTGGAATCGTCAAGACCAGTAATGCGCTCGACCTGATGCGGTCGATCGGGTTGGACGTGTGATGAGAAGCTGTCAGCTCTCAGCCGTCAGCTTTCAGCAAACAGGTCGGACTGAATCTAGCGCCGCATCGCACCGTCATTCCCGCGAAAGCGGGAATCCATTCGGCATGTGAAAATCGAGGCCGTTGTGAAAACCCTATTCGCTGAGGACCGAGGCAAATGGCGCGAGTGGCTGGAGGCAAATCACGAACAAGCCACGGAGGTCTGGCTGGTCCATTACAAAAGGGAGACAGGCCATCTGCAAATCGGCTATGAAGATGCGGTCGAGGAGGCAATCTGCTTCGGGTGGATCGACGGCAAGGTCAGAAAGTTGGACGAAGCGCGTTATGCGCGACTGTTCACCCCGCGTAAGCCGAAAAGCACGTGGTCGCGCATCAACATTGGGCGTGCCCGAAAGATGCTCAAGGAAGGAAAGATGACCGCCGCAGGGTCAGAGGTCTTTGATCCTCGCAGCCAAACCCCCGCGCTCCCAACCGAGCTCCCCGCTCCTTTGGAAGAGCAATTCCGCAAGCGTGAAACCGCCTGGGAGAACTTCACGCATTTCCCTCCTTCCTATCAGCGCATGACCATCGGCTGGGTCGCGAGCGCCAAGCAGGAAGCAACTCGATTTCGCCGCCTCCAACAACTGATTGCCAAGTCGGCGGCCAACCAACGAATCAAGTTCATGTGAGTGATTGCTGGGACGCCGGTTGAGCGCTGCGGAGGGTGCCGGTGCGGCTGCGTTCCTCATCCGGGACACGCCCTGTTGGGCGCGATGGCTTGTGGGGTACAATACGAGTGCATACGAAAGCGGAGGACATGGGATGACGTCCGAAGAGATGGAAAAGAGCATTGAGTTCATCCTGCAAATGCAGGCGAAGTTCGAATCAAACCTCGCGCGCTTCGAATCAAACCTGACGCGCTCGGAGGCGAATATCGACAAGCTGGGGGCTACTGTTTCAAACCTTAGGGTCTCGGTGGCCGAACTTGCCGGCGTCGTAAGTGAATCGATAAGAATCAGCGACGACCGCTTCACCCGGCTCGACGACCGGCTCGCCAAGCTCGCCGAAGCGCAGAAGACCACCGATGAGCGTCTCAATGCTCTGATTGACGTGGTCGAGAGGCATATCACCGGGCACAACCATGGGCAGCAGGCATAGGGCAAGCAGTGTAGCCTGCAGGGGGCGGCGAGCGGTGGCTAGGTATGGCTCAGCGAGGAGCAGAATTCACTTGACAAGAACGGCGAGGGCTACTATATATTGTGGTGTCGGCCGGGATGGCCACTAAATTTCGGGCCTCCCCCGCAAATCGTCCCGACTTCCCTACAGGAGGGGATCACATG
>JBKQKT010000615.1:0-8522 GCA_052147365.1 Candidatus Korobacteraceae bacterium
GAACTCGACTCCGATGGAAAACATCAGCAGAACGACGCCGACCTCGGCAAATACCTCAAAGGTGTGCAAGTCTGAGAGATGCGGGCCTGGAGTGAAGGGGCTAATAGCGATGCCGGCCACAACAAAACCTAGAATCAGAGGCAGACGAAGTCGCCACGCCACCAGACCTCCAAAAACGGCGGCCAAGAATATGTAGGTTAGATCGCGAGAATAGAATCGGGTTCGCTTCCATTTCCTAAGCTCCAGGCATCCAACCGGGTCTCACGTTTCGATGTGCGAGCCCAATGCGAAGATTCCTCCTGGTCGGCCTGGGAATTGTCCAGCAACTGGCTGGCCGGTTCGTCCGTCGGATTTAGTAACGAGAAACGCCCCAGGGTCTACGAATGCTATTGGGCGCATTTCGCGGGCGGAAATCCACTTGAGCGAATAGTCGGCGTTCCGTCGTTGTGGCCGCAACCTGGTGGAGTTCTTCAATAACACGGGTTGGGCGTTATGGGGCACTTGAAAGTACAGGCTTAGCGGTTCGCCGATATTGCGGATTATAGAATTTGGATATGACCCGCACCAAAGCTTTCGATCCGGAAGAAGCACTAAGAAAAGCCGTCAACATCTTCTGGACGTTAGGATACGAACATACCTCGCTCGATGTGCTCATGAAAGGAATGGGGCTCGCGAGACAGGGTTTCTATGACACCTTCGGAGATATGCGGTCTCGCGTTGATTCTCGCCGGATACTCTACGGTGATAGCACAGCCCGTTCCGCGTTGCGGGTGAACTCATTGTATCGCGCTTGTTCGTAAGATTTTCATACGACGTTTTCGTTGTTAAATTGGAGTCGAAGGGGAGCGGATGATGCGTGTCTTTGTGGCAGGAGCGAGCGGGGCAATCGGCGAACCGCTGATTGCGGAGTTGTTGAAGCAGGGGCACTCTGTGGTAGGTATGACAAGCAGCGAGGCGCGGGCAAAGAATCTGGAGCGCCAGGGAGTCGAGGCAGCGATCGTGGACGCCTTCGATGCGGCGGGGGTTGAGGCGGCGCTGCGGCGGTCAAAGGCGGAAGTGGTCATCGATGAGCTGACGTCACTGCCGAAGGAACAAAGCGATATGCCGAAGTATGCGGCCGGCGATCGGAAGCTGAGGATTGAGGGTGGAGGAAATTTGTTCCGCGCGGCAAATGCAAGCGGTGTCCGGCGGTATCTACAGCAATCGAGCGGATTCTTTCTCAAAGCAGCGGAAGGAACGCTAGCGGATGAATCATCTCCCTTGGATGTAAATGCGAGCCCGGGTATCGCGGCCAGTGCGCGGACATATACGGAACTAGAGGCGCGGCTGTTCAGTTCCAATGCAATTGAGGGCGTGGCATTGAGATATGGATTCTTTTACGGGCCGAAGACGTGGTATCACCCCGGCGAGGCGGCGGCAAACATGGTAATGCGGCAACAGAATCCGGTGGTCGGCATGGGCCAGGGAGTGTCGTCGTTTGTGCACATCGACGATGCGGCGACCGCAACCGTAGCGTTGCTAACGGCGGAGCCGGGTGTGTACAACCTCGTGGATGACGACCCTTCGCCGCAGGCCGTCTGGCTGCCGGCATTTGCGAAGTTTGTGGGGGCTCCCGAGCCCGCGCATATGAGTGAGGCGGAAGTGGCAGCGATTGCAGGGGAAGATGCAGTGTATTACGCCACGAAGCTGAGTGGGGCCTCGAACGCAAAGGCGACGCGGGTTCTCGGCTGGAAACCTCGACGATTGGAGTGGCTCGGGACGTAAGGTCATCGTGCTTTTTCCCGGTGCGACCGGGATTTCACTTGGACGAGAAGTCGCCAACCCACTGACTGAGATCGATACCGCTTGGACATCGGCACAAGGGAGCAACGGGCGTTCTTGGTCCAGGTGGATTACTTCCGAGTTGCTCGTCACTCGTCACCAACCGGTGGATACCGCCACGGAAGCCGCGTGCGCTAATGAATTCCGGTTTGCCCGTCATCCCCCGCAAACTCCCAAAGTTGAGGATTCGTGTTCAAAACGGGTAATCGGTATGGATGGGCCGGCAATCCCAGGCGCAAAACGGCCCTCAAGTTAACGCGGGAATCGCGCCGACATGAGAGCCGCCAGTCAGAATCAAGCAGCCGGAACCGACAGTTCAGTCCGACCCTTATCGACGCGGCGTCCGGATATATCCGTGCGCAACATTCGCGGAGTCCAAATAGAATCCAACAATGATACCGCTCGAATTTATCCCACCTGCGTTGCTATAACTGGCCCCGGGCGGGTCGAAGCCCGTGTAGGTGCCGTCGCTCAGCAGAAACGAGTGTGTGACATTCGAAGTATCCGTGTAGAAACCGACGATCTCTCCCTGGGGATTAATTCCTCCATTGAAGGTAAGGATAGAGCCCGGAAAGTCATTCGAAGTGAAGGTCCCATGGCAGAACTGGTAGCCGTGATTCACTCCACCGCTACCTGTGTAAGTACCAACGACTGTGCCGGACGGGTTCAATCCGCTGGCAAAGCTGCTGGGCGCCCCGAATGGATTGAAGCTGGTGATCTCACCGCGCCTGGATACAGTAAAGCTCTCATAAGGGGGTGTTTCGCATGTAGGATCTGCCAGACAGGTAAATCCTGTCATTTCGCCCGAGGGAATGACGCCGGAAAGAGCTGTGGCCAGCGCGCCGGGAACGTCAAATGTGGTGTAGTGGCCCCTATACAAAATGAAGCCGTGGGTCACATGGCTGGCGTTGAGGAAGTTGCCCACGATCACGTCCTCCGCGTCGATGTAATTGGGGGAAGTCAAGGTCGAGCCCGGCGGATCAATTACTGTAAACACGCCCGCTGCTGTTAAGACGAAACCATGTTGAAAACCGGCTGTGATCTCAATACCGACGCTCGTGCCCCGCGGATTGGGTCCGCCGATTAGAAGGGTTGCAGTTGCGCCCGGAAAATCGACTTTCGTATAGCGCTGAGCCCACGCGATGGACAATGTTGCAAACGCAACAGCGATTGCACACATTGCCAGCCATCGAAATACTTTGTTCACAGAATCCTCCTGATTTTAGTGCAGAAACCATCCAAGAAAGTAACCCGAGCGGGCTTAGGCGGATTGGCCTCATCTGCAATGAGAGGGGCTTTTGCGATGGGCCGCAGGTTTCGAGCGCCAGGCTGAAGCCGCGGGGTCGCGCTCGTGGGCTAGAATACGGATCGTGCTGGAGCGCGACGACCTCGGTTTTCCCACCTTCTGGCCGCTGCAGATCGCGGGATGGAGCTGCATGTATGTGTGGACCTTTCTCTCCATCCTCCCCTCCCTCAAGCGTCCGGGAACGCTGCGCGGCAGTAGCGTATTTGTTCTCTCGATGTTCGCGGCCAGTTGCCTGCTGCGTCCGGTTTGCCGCTCCCTGGTAAGTCGTGCATTCTCATGGATCGCTTTGGAGATCCGGGCCTTGGTCACATGTGTGATAGCGGGAGCAATTACCGCTTACGTTGCTGAGCTGTTGGCATTCGGTATCCGCCCACTCGATTGGGCAGATTGGCTCGTGACATATACAGGGGCCACGTTCATTCTCTTCTTATGGTGTAGCCTGTACTTCAGCATCAAGCTATGGCAGCAATCGGTACGGGAACGGGAAAGACTGCTCCGAGCCGAGTCTGAAGTGCGTGACGCACGGTTGAGCGCTCTGCGCTACCAGATCAATCCACATTTCCTATTTAATTCTCTGAATGCGGTGTCCACGCTTGTCCTGGACGGGAATGCTCCGGCCGCCACCCGCATGCTGGCGCAGATTGGCGAATTTCTGAGAACTATCCTGGACCGTGACGCCGTACCGGAGACGCCGCTTTCGCAGGAGATTGCCTTTACCGAGCAGTACCTGGCGATTGAGCAGACCAGGCTCGGAGATCGGCTGCTGATTGACGTAACCATCTCTCCAGAAACCCTGGACGCTCTGGTGCCCAGCATGTTGTTACAGCCATTGGTGGAGAACGCCGTGAGACACGGTGTGGCGCCATTCGTGGAGGGTGGAACGATTCGAATTCAGAGCAAACTTCACGGCGGTCAATTGCAGATCAGCATCCAGAACTCCGCAACTTCCCGAGCTCCGGCCGAACCAGCGGATAAAGCGGCCCACGGTATCGGGCTCACCAATACCGAGGAACGTCTAAAGACTCTCTACGGCACTGATTATAAATTTGCGCTGCAATACCCAGCGGGCGGTTGCCAGGTCATTGTGAACGTACCTTTCAGAAAAACGGCGCAGCAGCTAGGGGTGTCAGCGTGCGCGCGCTGATTGTCGATGATGAGCCACTGGCCCGGCGCGGCGTGTCTCTACGGCTAGAGAAGTTCGCGGACATCAAGATCGTCGGTGAATGTGGGGATGGCTTGTCCGCGATGAAAAAAATCCTCGAACTCTCACCAGATGTTGTGTTCCTCGATGTTCAAATGCCCGGCATGAACGGTTTCGAGGTTCTTCGGTCTTTGCCCGAGGAGAATCTACCCGGTGTGATCTTCCTGACGGCTTACGAACAACATGCCTTGCAGGCATTCGAAGTTCATGCCCTGGATTATCTACTCAAGCCTGTGGATGACGAGCGCTTTGCCACTGCCATAGATCGGGCTCGAAGGCTTATGGATTCGGCGTCGAAGACGCGAATGGCCGAGCGTATCCTGGCGATGCTTGGACGGAGCTCGGAAAAATACACGTCGCGCTTTGTAGTGCGGACGGGTTCACGAATTCAGATCGTGCTCGTGGAGGATACCGACTGGATCAGCGCAGCCGGAGACTACGCGGAACTGCATGTTCGCGGCCGGGCCCATCTCTTGCGCGAAACGATGAATTCACTTCAACAGAAGCTCGACCCGGCAAAGTTCCTTCGTATACACCGTTCTCGGATGGTACGAACGGGCTGCATTGTGGAGTTACGCGGCATTGATAACCGGGAATACGTGGTGAAGCTTTCCGATGGGTCGGAACACCGCTCCAGCCGCACCTATGCCGATCGCCTCGAAGAGTGGCTGAACTCCGATGCTGAATGAGAACCTGCTTGTCGTTAAGAAAAAGGCGCTTCCGGAAGGCTCATCGCTGATTGCGGGTGTGTAGTCGGCCAACCTGAAGCAATCCAGTTTGACGTGTTGTCGGCATCTCGCTGAATTGACCCAGACAAAGGCCCCAGATAGCGGCTCGTGGGAAATGTGCGTGATTCCTCAAGGTCTAAGCCCACACCAGATCATGGCACCAAGGAATGCGCAATCTGCGGTGCTGGTGCCTGCGATTCCAATCCATTCTCGAATCCATTGAGCCGCTGTCTTACGCGTGTTTGCAGGAGGTCAGGCGGTTCGCTGCGGTGGCGTAAGTTGTTGTGGGGATTGAATAGATGGGCTTTGACACGGTAGAGGTCAGGAGCTCGAGACTCCTAAAGGAAAACAGGGGCAGTCGAATGGCGTGCATAGTGGCCTTCAAACCAGCGTTACGCACGATGCTGAAGCACAGAACGCCAAGTTACTATGCAAGCCTTAACACTTTGTGTTCAGGACAGCGAGTTTGGGCCGATTCGATGAGTCGGTTGATTAGCTGCGGGCCGTGACTGCCGTAGAAGTGCAGCGCGGCAATTTCGCGCTCTTGCAGAGACTTGTTGGGATAGAGTGCGTTCTCGATCTGCGCAGCGTGCCGCGCTAGGACCTCACTGCGACGCAGCTCGGCCTGGGCGGCCCGCTTCTCCAGTCGATCCACCTGATAGCGCATCTTGCTGGCGGCGCGCTCCGCAGCTTCCATCAACGTGGGGTCGAGCTTCTGCAGCGATGTGCTGATGCGTTGCAAGTTGACTTGGATGGCACGCCGCGCCAACTCAAAATTGTGCTTCAGCTCCGGTGGCAGCGAACGCGCGGCCAGGCAGTCGCGCAGTTGGCACTCGCCGTGAAACAGCTCCGGCAGCTCCACTTCGTACTTCAGGAGCAGCCGTTCAATGCGCGGCCCGATCAGCGTCGCGCTCATGCGCGGCAGGATGGGCGTAATGCGGCCGAGCAGCTTCTCGTACAGCACCGCAGCCTGCGCGAAGTAAGCGACCTCCGCCGGGCCTCCGATATAGGCCAGCGTCGGCAGCCAATAGTCCTGCAGCACGGGACGCAGCAGCACATTGGCACTGAAGTTTTCCGGCGCCGCGGCAAGGCGCTGTTCCATCTCCTCGCCGGACAAGCGCTCCGTCCCGATTGCGTACGCGCCATTCTTGCGGTGAACGGGCACGCGCGTGCCGTCAATCAACGCAAACAGCGGAGTAGACTCACGCGTAACCTTCACCTGCTCGTGATAGCCGGCGGTTTGCAACTCACGATTACGCTCCAGCACGGCCTGGTCCAGCTCTGCGGAGCGGTGCAGGGCCTCCACAAACAGCGGCACGGCAGCGCGGTGCAGCTCGGGGTCTGCGGGATCGAGAAGAATGAGACCCTGCTCGGCGAAGATTCGCGTGTAAA
The DNA here is from genome assembly GCA_052147365.1 of Candidatus Korobacteraceae bacterium. Lineage (GTDB taxonomy): Bacteria > Acidobacteriota > Terriglobia > Terriglobales > Acidobacteriaceae > Bog-257. The sequence continues at coordinate 6,449 of JBKQKT010000615.1, forward strand.
GTTTCGCGAATGCGTTGGAGAACGTCTCGCCTTCGGTGTAACTCTCGCGCAGGTAATCTGCGGCGAACGAATTGCCCAGCAGGCCGGCAGCTTGCGCGACGATTTCGTCCGTTCCCCCGGCGAAGCGAATGTGCGCCACCGGAGCGCCCGCCGTTCCGGATGTCCTGGCCTTGAAGGGAACCAGATTGAAATCGTGCGTGAGGAACAGCGCCTGGTTGACTTCGTCGAGGTCGTGGTCTTCACTCGCCAGCCAGAACACAGGCACGCAATCCACGCCCGCCTCCTGCACCTGCTTTGCCAGTGCCAGCGCGGAAGCAACTTTGAAGAGAGACATCAGCGGCCCGCCAAAGAGCCCCACCTGCTGTCCGGTGACCACGGCGAAGGCGCCTTCGCGCAGGCGCTGAATGTTGCTGAGGGTCTGCTCGGAGGCTCCCCAGGCGCGGTTTTGTTTCTCCAGCGCTATGGCTACACGGGCCTGCCGTTCGAGGGCGCGCGGCACCGATCTGGCAAGCGCAATCACATGAGCGGCGTCCGGCTCTGCGGGAAAGAACCTTCGAATCTCAGGGGAGTAAGAAAGGAAATCGGTGAAAATGCGGGTGGTGTGCGGGATGGACCTAAAGGAGATGCAGTCGGGGATCACGAGATCATCTCCCGGCAACAGCGCCTGCAGCGACATGTCATTCGGTCATCCATCCGCGTTCTCGTATGAGACTAACAGGCGCGTAAAAGATTTGGATGATTCCGCTGGCAGGGGGATGCACGATTCGGTCTCGGAATCGGCGCCCTGTGCGACCGCATCTATATGTTAGCGATTGACTTCCCTGCCCTAGGTGCTAGAGTGAAGTTGATCGCGGTTCACTTCGGGGGCGTCACGGCTTCGACGGAAGTGATTGCGGTAAAGAGGCATACCGGAGTGCATGCATCCGTAATCGCGTGCAAAAACACAATTGCCAACCAAACACTGGCATACGCAGCTTAATTAGTTAAGTTGCCGTCCTCCTCAGCTTTGCTCACGGGCTGAGAAAGGGCGTCGCACAGTGAGCTGGCTTTGAACTCTACGTCTGGGAGTTCGAGGCGAGACTTTCAGGCTGGCCGGCCGCGTTTCTTGTCCGTTCTGAGCGTGGCTGGCGAGAGTGCCGGGCAACCGGCGCAGGAACGAGACTAAGTATGTAGGCTCTTTGCTGGCAGCATTTTCGGACGCGGGTTCAACTCCCGCCGCCTCCACCATATTTATCCTATTTATTATCAATGCCTTACGAGATTTGCGGCGGTCCCTCGCCGCGCTCAAGGCGTTCGTTACTAGCACTCAAGGTTGAAGCTGCCCGCCAAGCCGCGTGCGCCTCTCTGACCACAATGTCCAACCGAGACTTTGGTATTGATTGATACGTTCGTCCAAATGGATTCGTCATCGCGCTTCTGCTAATCTTCCTTGAACAGTCGCTAGCTCTGACAGCGAAAGGGATACCAAATGGACGGCACACATGGACTGGAAGAGACCACGCCCGTGACCGCGCCTGTCGCGTCGAACACGCTTAGTGTGAACGTTTTTACCGCCCCGGGAAAGGCTATGGTCGGCGAGCGGCCGAAGCCCTTCGGCGAAGCGTTCGGCTTTGACCCGATCACGTCGACTTTAATCTTTGGCGAGCACGGAGCTGTTCGATCAGATGGCGGAGCTGTACCCGCATTGGTGGCGAATCAATCGTGGTTGATGTTCGGATTCCCGAAGCCATGACCCACATCAAGCAATGATGCGAAGGTATCGGTTGATACCATCGTCCAATAGATTGTTCCTTCAGGCTCTGGCTTAATCGGCATGTACATCAGGCGGCGCAAAGGCGCAAGGAAACGATGACAGAGGAGGACGCATATGAGCAAGACAACGAGCTTCGCAGCGGACATTCGCCCGCTTTTTACCGACCGAGACATTCAGGGGATGAAAAAAGGGTTCAACCTGGCGAGTTATGACGAAGTAAAGGCACACGCATCGGCCATCTACGACCGAATTCGAGGAATTGGTGGTGCGGTGATGCCGCCACCACCTCCACTAGGAGAAGGTCCTTGGCCTCAATCTCGC
>JBKQKT010000616.1:0-5189 GCA_052147365.1 Candidatus Korobacteraceae bacterium
TACGGAATTGATATTGAATCAGCGTATTGATTTGTTTCGTGTTACTGCTCGATTGGAGACCTGACAGACTGGTGTTGGTTTCCGCCTTGGCGAAAGTTGCGCTCAGAATCAGGCGGCGCATGGGAGCGCTGCTCAGGCCGAACCCCCAACTTTTGCCGCCAAAAAGAATCAGATCACTGGAGGGCACTGGCTCGGGCGTCGGAGTGATGACGATCCCGGCTCCGCTCTCGATTCCACTTCCCGTCGATTTGGAGTACGAGCCGGTGAGGCTGAAATACTGCCCATAGCTGAGGCCAGAGTTGAAGCCCTGGCTTTCGCTGGTGATTCCACCCTGCTCGGTCAAGCCAGTCTTGCTGACGTTAGCGCCGGCGTTCCAGCCGAGTTTGCCCCAGCGGCGTCGAATGTTGCCGCCATAGCTGTAGATCGATGACATGTAGGTGATGAGGATGGTCTCGACGTTTTGGGAATAGGAGAAAGATGCTCCGGCGACCCAGCCATCAGCGAATCGCTTGCTATAGCCCACGGTGCCGCTGAAGCCGAGGTTATTCGCACTGGAGGTGCTCGTCCTGTTCTCGGTCATGGAAAGAGCGGTGTTGAGACTGCCTCCGAACACCGGACGAAAGTACGAAACGCCGCCGCCATAAGACTCGGCAGAGTAACTGCTGCCGAGGAAAAATTGCTGACGATAGTCGGCACTGACCGCGCCCTGCATGTTGGGCATAATCGAGTAGCTGGCGTTGCCCAGCAGATCGAAGGCGTGCGAAGAATCGCTAGACTGCTGAGACGGAATGACGATTCCGCCGGTCGCAGTGACAGCCTGATACAAGCTGCCCGTCAAATTATCGGAATAATCGGTGCTGACGGAATAATGAAGTTTTTGCGTGGGCTGAAAGCTGGCGGTCGCGCTATAGGTGTCGATAGTGCCATTATAATTGTAGCCGACAAAGCTGGAATCGACGGAAGTGCGGTTGAAGGCGCTGGAGAATCCACCATTCATGGGAAGTTTGTGGCCGGCGGTGACTCCAAAAGAGTGGCTGCTGGAGTTCGAGGTTTCGACCTCGGATGAGCCTTCGACGACCTGCGGTACGTCGGAGTGCCCCCCGCCATCGGAAAAATAAGCGCCGAGGTTAAAACCAGCCAGCGAGTACGCGGAACGGAGCGATAACGAATGGGAATCCGTGGTTCCGTTAGCATTGGCTCCGTAGATCGAATACTGACTGCTCCCCGTCTGAAAGGATGCGGAGAGGGTGGGCAAACCGGGCACCAGTTCAGCCCAGTTGATGGCAAAGGTCTGGCTGTCGCCGTGGGTGCTGTAGTTGGCGAGGCCGGGAACGGCGATGCTGCCTTCGCTGTTATAGGCCTTGGAGTAGCTGATGGAGCCGGGGAAGTTGCTGCCGCCGAAGATGTTGCTAGTGAAATTCACCCCGCTGGCATTCGAGATGGACTGATACGCGGAGTTGTCGCGCGACTGATTCATGTACGGCGTTACGGTGAAAGAGACGAAGTTGGGATTGTAATAAAAACCGGAGAGCGTGCCTGAACCGCCGAACGTGAGGCTGTGGTCGGAGTTGATCAAGTTCCCGTAGTCGCCGGTGTAGCCTGCGGAGATGGTGCCATTCATTGTGGAGTCGACTTCGCCGATCTTGAGTTGCGCGGAAGCGGGCAGTGTAGGCAGGAGAAGCGCGAACAGAAGAAGGGCGAGGAATCTGCCAAACCCCCAACCGGTTTTACGCGGAATGCTCTTGCTCATCGTCTCGGCCACGTGGCACCAACTTCGCGAATCGACTCTCGTCTGCTGCAGTTCTTGTCGCTTCAATCTCTCGGCGGCTTCCAGTTCCCCACAGAGGCGCTGGTGTGGCGGGAGCAACCCGTTTACAGGAGAGAAATGCACGCGCGAAGCCAAAAACCAACGAAACTTAAGTAATTGATGAGTAGAGGGTTACGCTGATTTTTGAGGTGAGGAAAAGGCTGGCCATGAGGCATATAACCCAGTGGATTTGAGAGGGTTAAGGGTTTTGGCGCAAGAAAAAAAGGTTGTCCGAGAGCAAACCTTTCAGCGGGCGAAATTTCAACGCCGCAAAGTTTCAGGGTTTCAAAGACAAGCCGCGACCTTATCACTTCAAAACCTTAAAACCTTGGAACTTTGAAACGTGCTCTTCTACAGCTCTTCCACCTTTGCAGCCTTCCTCAGGCGCTTGTCGAGGGCGGAGCGCAGTTCCTCGGTTTTCTTCTTCTCCAGTTCCTTTTGCAGGGAATCTTTCACGTCGTTGAAGCTCCGCTTACCAGAGGGAACGTGCTGGATGAGCCGGACGATGGTGTAGGCCTGCTCGAGCTGGAGGACGTCGCTGACGTCCCCGGCCTTCATGCTGAGGAGGGCCTGCACGATCTGCGGTGCCAGTTGGGAACGCTCGACAGCCTTGTGTTCTCCCATCATGACGCGGTAGTCGTCTTCGGAAATCTTCTCCGCAAGGACGCCAAACTCTTCATAAGTTTTGGTGGCCTTGGCCTTCTTCAGAGCGTCTTCGGCGCGCTTGTGAAGCTCTTTCAGGTTGTCGGGGGTAGCCTTGGCTGGAGGAAGGAAAGAAATGGTCTGAAAGGCGAAGGCTTCGGGAACCTCGAAGCGTGCGCCGTTTTTGTCGTAATAGGCGCGGGCTTCGGCGACGCTGACGGCGGACCGGTTATCGACCTGCGCTTTCAAAGCGGCGTCGATGATGAGGGAGCGGGCGATTTTTTCGCGCAAAAGCCTTTCGCTGCCCTTGAATTCGGAGTTCAGAAACTCGCGATATTGAGCCGGACTGGGGAACTGGGCTTTGAAATCGTTTTCGGCCTTCTGCAACTTGGCGGGCGGAGCGGTCACGCCGCGGCGGACGGCATCCTGGTAAACCAATTCTTCGAAGACGATCATCTTTAACGCGCCGGCGCGAATCTGCGGCTCCATGCTTGCCGGAATCTGGCCGTTGTGCTGGCGAGCGTAGGGAAAGAGCGAATACATCTCGCGCACCAGGTCACGATCGGTGAGCACCGCACTGTTAACGCGTGCCACGGGCTTATCGCTCGGTTGCAGCGTTGGTTGCTGGAGGGCGGGCTGCGTGGCCGATGTCGGCGTGGAGCGAGCGTGGGAAACGGCGAGTTCCTGCGCTGTTCCCAGCGTGGCTTGATTCAGGAAAGCCAGGGCTAGAGCGGCGAGGCAGATCAGGATCGGGTTTGAAGATTGGCGTTTCATAACTTCCTCGGTTCAGAGCATCTCAGTTCAGAGTGTCTCAGGTTCAGATTATTGTTCAAAATTGAGTCAAAAAAAAGGGGAGAGTTGTTCCTCTCTCCCCTGATTTCCAAAACAAGGTGGTGCGATGCCAACTGATTAGAACACTGTCGGGAGGTTAAGGTTTCCGTTCGACTCGTTCGCCTCGCCACCATGGCACTGACGGCAGAACTGCGCGGTCTGGTTCGATCCCGCGGTTCCGCTGCCCGGGTTGTAGGGGCCAACCATGAAGAACATCGTCTGGTAGAAGCCAGGGGTGATGCCGCTCTTCGCGGCGGTCACGTTGACCACGTTCATGATGTGCTGATTGTGGCAAGTTGTGCAAACCACAATCGGAGTGTTGTTATAAGCGGACGGGCTGACGAAGTAACCATAGTTCTTAACGAACGCGGTAGAGTTGGTGCCGGTCATGCTGATCTTGCCATTGGTGATTGTGCAGTCCCAGTTCCACGGGGCGCCGCAGCCAACGACGGCGTTCAGGCCAACCGGGTGAGTGGAGAGGTAGCCTTCAGAGTTCTTTCCGCCACCGAGCAACGTCGGGATTGCGTTGAAGGTTCCGTAGGTGGAAGGCAGTGTCTCATAGACTTGGTCTTTCATCATTGCGCCTGTCGCATAGTTGCCGTCATGGCAGCTAAGGCAGGTCAGGAGGCCGTTCACATCCGGCGTTCCAGCGGCCATGTTGGCCGGCAGAACTTCGGTGTAGCCGGTGGTTCCATTGGTGCTGCCCACGATGATCGTCTTGCCGAACAGTGCGCCTACGTCTTGGCCCCACAGAATCGAGGTGCCGCCCGTCAGGTCGCCAGACTTGTCAGCGCCGTTACCCATTGCGCCGTTGTGTGGTGCGTGACAGCCAGCGCAGCCGCGGCCGTAGTTCAGGTGGGCGCCCAATACGTCGGACGTCGGAACGCCTGGCTGAGCGGCGACGAATGCTGCCACTGCCAGAATCATCAACATAACTAACAGACTCTTTTTCATACATTCTCCTTAAGGATTTATGATGAAGCTTTTAAAACACTTTCTACCGCTCTCTTTTTGTTCTTGTTGCTTTTCCGGAACTCTCGATTACTACGAAACCGTTGGAGTGTTACTTAGATCTCCACCGATAGTTAATGCACGAGGGTCGCCGTAGTGGGTGGAAACGCGCTGGCCCTGTTCATATTTCCGTAAGTAATTGAAATGATAATGACTTACTAGAGATAAGCTACAGAGACTTGACCTTGCAGACGGCATAAACCGCGTCCCGCTGGGCTTTCTGCCACAGCGGGCATGGTGAAAAGACGCACGTAGGTAAGCGGTCGGTATATGGCGTTTTGCAACAGTGCCGATACGCAGTTCCATGTGGAGTCTCCCGTCCTAGTGCAGTTAAGTCCTAGTGAAGGACGAGGTCAGTGACGGCGCTATCAAGTCGTTGTGATAAATGTCACTTCTGGCGGGAGAAACGAAATGGAGAGACGGGCCGAGCGCGCGTCTCTCCAAAGTGGTGCCGTCCTCCACAGTCTGTCTAGCTGGGAGGCGCTGCGGTTTTGGGAGCGGTCACCTCGGCCGGTTTCGGAGTTTGGGGCATAGCCGCCGGTTTCGTAGCGGGTGCGGCTGCGGGTTGCACAGCTGGAGCCGGATCCGGTACGGGTGCAGCCGCGGCGCGGCGAGATTCGGCGGCGGCTTTGAGGTCGTTCTCGCGCTTGGTCTTTTCGGCGGAAGCCTCGGCGTCTGTGACATAGCGGAACATTTGCATGCGTCCGGGATATTGCTCGGTGGTGAACACGCGATTCTGCTTGTCGATAGCGATGCCGACTAGGGCTTTGAACTGGCCCGGGCCGTTGGCATGAGTGTCGCCAATGTAGGTGAGAAGCTGGCCTTCGCGATTGTAGACCTGAACGCGATCCTGGACTTCGTCGGCCACCCAGATGTGCCCGTCGGAATCGATCGCGAT
>JBKQKT010000617.1:0-6521 GCA_052147365.1 Candidatus Korobacteraceae bacterium
GAGAATCACCTCAGCTAGCTATTTTTGCCTCAGGCGTTTGCGGTTCTTAAACAGTCTTCGAAGGTAATCATGCGTCATCTCATACCGCCCTGCGACTAGCTCCACGGCCTCTTTGAAGCTATCGCACCGTGAGTATTCAAGGCCCAAATCGCGGATAGCACGTCGCCTAACGTCCAATGGGAACTCTGACGGTCGTCCCCCACGGTTCTTCGGCAGGTAGACGAGTTTCTCCTTAATAATTTTGCGTAACGCGCCAGGCATGGAATCAAGTTGGGTCATCAATACCTCAAAGTTCTCGTCAGGCACTCGGCGAATCATCCTCTCTACTTGTTTGCGCTGTGGAGTTCCATGCCAAAAGTTTTTCAAGACCATCTTTCTTTGCTTCTCGTGGAGGTCCGGTTCTCCTTCGGTGATAAAGCCGACTGACCTAAGATAATTGATGTCTAGCTTCGCCATAGCCTGCCGGTGCAATTCTCGCTTCATAGCTCCTTGGTGGTCTCAAACCCCAACTATAGTTTGAGCTTATCGGACTCAAATATCAATACAAATTTTGACCTTTTAGGGCAGATTGACCGTCCGGTTTGTGCATGAAACCGTTAGATAAGTTTCAGACGCAATCGAATGGTTGACGTTTCAATGCGAACGAGAGAACCCTTGCCGCGAGCGCCTCACTGGACGCAATTAACCCCCGTCCAGGAGAAGGAGCGCACTGACGGGTTTGAACTCTTGGGACTTCGACGCCAGGGTCTTACCTGGAAGGATGCTGAACAGCAGTCGGGCATTAGTCGCCGTGTAGCAGAACGCTTTTTCCCACGTGCATTCTTCCGCGACGAACGTGGCCAGCTTCAGGTGCATGGGTATGACCCGTATGTTCGCAAACTGAAAATTCAGACAACCGAGCCGGGGAAATTTAGGCGGCTTCGCGCTCGTGGGAGCCACAAAGCAAGTCTTGTGGGAACGTGGAGCAACGCCGTCAAAGCCGCCGGACATGGCGATTTCTCACTGATAGACGCCTTCCCTCGCAACATTGTCATAGACGGAGTCCATCTCGCAACCTCTCACGATGAGGTCTCGCGTATCGCTGCGGCTGCTGCCGAGAGCGACAAACCATTCGAGGACATTTACGACGCGTTGAGTGCGGCATGACTGCGAGCAAACTATGCACGTTTTGTGAAAGGCGTGCGACGCAATGGCATCACGTGGCCGGTCAGCATCACTGCAGCTGGCTGGGTTTTTGGCTGTGCACACCCCATCATCAGAGGATCACCAAGGCCTATTGGAATGCGAACCCCGACATGATGAAACCAGCGTCAGCCCTTGAGCAGCGGAAACAGCGCGCCCGCGAAGGATGCCTTGTCTTTCTATGGTTACTCGATCACCCGGAACAGATTGATCCGGAGAAGCTTTTGCAATGAATGCAACAAAGACGGCGAGGAAAGATATGATCGGTGATCGCTTACCAATCTACCTTCGGGCGCACACGGTCAAGGTCCGCAAGGAATCCAGGTCTTCACCGAAAAAAGACAAAGACGAACCCCTGCCTGCGCGCTGGCCCCAGTACGCCCTGATATTTGATGCCGAAACCCGGACCTCCATAGATCAGACACTAATGTTCCTTGTCTACCGGGTTTGCAGACTCGTGGATGGAGAGTATCGCTCGGAACGCGAGGGTCTGGTCTATGATCCGCGTCTCTCAAAGCAAGAACTCAATACCATCGGAACTTTCGTGCTGAACAACCCTCCGGACATCGAGATACCGCAGTTCCCGCCACGGATCAGGCACGATGTGCACCAATCATTCCCGGCCTTTATGGAGCGCGTCTTCTTTCCCGCGCTGCGCAAAGGTTGGCTCATCGCGGGCTTCAACCTTCCCTTTGACCTCAGCCGCGTCAGCCTCGACTGGCACAAGACCCGCAACCGGGGATTCGCCCTCCTCTTCTCAAAATGCTGGTGGAGAAAAACCGGACGCTGGATTGCAAATCCTTACCGCCCGCCGATCAACATCGAGGCCAAGGACGCACGCACCGCATTCATCTCTCGCGGCAAGACGAAGCGCCCCAAAGAATGGCCGAACGGAGCCAGACCGCTTGATATCGGCACTTTGCTGTTCTCGCTGTTCGATCAACACCGCAGCTTGAGCGATTGGTGCGATTACTTCCGCCAAGACAGGAAACTTGAATGGGTACACGAAAAGTTTGACCACGAACCCAGCGGCCAAGTCACGCTGGAAGAGTTGGCGTACTGCCAAGGCGACGTGCTTTGCACGCAGGATCTCCTGAACTGCGCTAAGGCAGAGTTCGATCTGTACGACCTGGACGACCTCCTTCCCGACAAGGCTTACAGTCCTGCGTCCCTTGGCAAGGCCATTTTCCGGCAGATGAGTATCGTGCGGCCATCAGAGAAGTTTCAGGTTCCTCCTGAACTCCAGGGTATCTTCATGCAAACGTACTTCGGAGGGAGGTCGGAGTGTCATACCCGCAAGGCACCAGTGCCAGTCATGCGGCTCGATTTTCTCAGCCAGTACCCCACCGTCAATACGCTGATGAACAACTGGGAAATCCTTACCGCCGAAAGTGTGTCGTTTCCGGAAGTGACGGGCGAGGTGCGCGAATTTCTCAAGGGCGTGAACCTGGACAAGTGTTTCATCCAATCGTTTTGGCCGAAGCTTAGGTTCTTCGCACTGATTCAGCCCAACGACGATATTCTCCCCGTCCGTGCGCCGTACGACCCCAAAGACCGCGAGCACTTGAACATCGCGGACACCCGGTTCACCAGCGAGAAGCCCGTCTGGGTTGCTGGCCCTGCCATTGTCGCCTCCATCATTCGAACCGGCCTAGTCCCCAACGTGCTCAAGGCAATCGGTGTCGTGCCGCACGGCCAGCAGCCCGGAATGAAGCCGATTACCCTTCGCGGAGTAGTAACGATTGATCCTTATCGTGATGATCTCTTCAAGGTGCTCATCGAGCAGCGCAACGCCAACGAGTCAGACAAAACGCTCAAGCACGCCCTGAAGGTCATCGCGAACTCTACTGCCTACGGCGCTTTTGTGGAACTGAACGAACAGCGGGAGCCGCATTACAAATATCGCAAGGTCAAAGGCCAGAAAAAACGCATTCGTGAACCCAACAATGTAAAAGTGAACTTGTATTCAGGAGAGCATAACGACTGTCTACCACTTTATGACCTGGAGGTCCCTGGCAAGCTGTACTTTCCCTTGCTGGCTTCGCTCATCACTTCCGGCGGTCGCCTGCTTCTCGCCATGGCCGAACAGTGCGTCACTGATGCGGGCGGTACATGGCTCTTCTGCGATACCGACTCTATCGCCGTGGTTGCCTCACCAAAGGGCGGCACCATCCACCCCAAGCGCCCACAAGAGGAATGCGCCATGGACCAACGCGAAATCGCACCTATTCCAGTTCTTCCACACGTCAAAGTCCTGGAGATAGCCCGTCGTTTCCGTTCGCTAAACCCTTACGCGTTCGGCGGGGACCTGCTGAAAGTTGAAGACGTGAACTATACCAATAGCGACCCGAAGACCGGCACCCTTCGCACGGTGCACGGGTATGCGATCAGCTCCAAGCGCTACGCCCTATTGGAAGGGTCCAAGATCATCGAGGTCAAAGGGCATGGCCTGGGTTATCTGATGTCACCAGCATCTGAAGGCGAAGTTGATTGGATGGAGACTGCCTGGCAATACGTTTTGCGCGTCGACCAAGTCCTATGGGAGGGATCAGACCCCGCATGGCTCGACTACCCCGCCATGATGAAAATTCCCGTGTCGTCCCCCGCCGTACTCGGACGCCTGAAAGAATTTGTGAAGCCGTACGACTTCGTGCTTGCCCCCATTCTGCTTACTGACTCACTTGACGCGGAAGAACGAGCCGAAAAACCCATCCTCATCACCCGCTTCACCAAACATTCCAAAGAATGGCTCGACGCGACCTTCTACAACGTCCGCACCGGCAAGGAATGTCGCATCAGAGTCGGGGATGGCAAGAACGGCCGCATCCTGGTCAAGAGCTATCGGCAAATCCTCCATCAATATCTCTACCATCCTGAGTGCAAGTTTGCCGGGCCGGACGGTCGTCCCTGTGACCCGTGGACACGTGGCGTGTTGCAGCGCCGTCATATCATCGCCGGAAGCTTCAATTATTGCGGGAAGGAATTCAAGCGAAAGCTGGAACAGGGCCCGGTAGATCACGACATCGACGTCAAATGCAAAGTATATGAGAATGGGCGAGTAGCGGCAGACCCCGAAACACTGAGGCAATTGGCGACACTTTCAGAACGCGAGATCTCGGACGCAACCGGGGTGCACAGAACAACGATTCGGCTGTTCCGACATGGCGGGACTGTGACGCCAAGAACGTACCAGAGGATAATGAATTTCCCTAAGGAACACGTGAAGCCAAGTGCCGCGTAGCACATTCGAGCCGCGCATCACGCTAGAGGCCAGCCCTTATCGTAATTTGCCGGGCTGACGGTCGCTTTCCGAGAGCGCTGACCGTGTTATTTTCTCAGGCGCTCACCATAATGGCAATGTTGACTCATTATGCTTTCCTTTGACAGAATCCAAGAACAATCGTGGAGGTAACGCGTGCGTGGATGACCTGGCAGCATTCAACAGTGCCTGTCTAAAACGGAAAACAAGCGAGTCCAATACAATGCTGCAGAACCGGATTGTTAACCGGAGATCCTGGGCTGATACAGGGCCCCGTCTCACAAGGGTCCGGTGATACTTTCGGGAATGGTAGCGGCAGCGGGAAGGGCAGCCGGGGGGGGGCCGCAGGGAGCTTACCGGAGCTGCGAGAGCACTCGCTCTGGGGATCGCCTTCGTTTGGATAGTTCTCTTTCGCCCCTCCAACGCTTTCACCCAAATTCGATAAGTTATCCAACTCCTGTCGCCAGTATCTACTGCCCACCCATACGCCCTCGTTATCAAATTGCGTATCGAAAGGTTCTTCATCGATTGGAAGTTCTGCAGCTTGCCTCCCGCTTGGATCCACGAAGAGAAGCGGGTTGTTGAGCGCGTATGGGTACCTGTTGCGCTCCAATGGAAATTCCACCTGGCCGGCCCGCGGATCCCTGCTTCCGAACCGACCTACTGCAGGGTCGTAGTACCTCGCCCTCATGTAATACAAGCCTGTCGCAGGATCTAGCGCCTGGGCCGTAAAGCGGAACTTGTTCTGTGTTCCCACGTTTCCTGTCGCCGTCAATGCGTTTCCCCACGCATCGTAGGTGTAAGACTCCTGCACAGCTCCGGTCGAATCCGTAAGGTTAATTACACTGTCGAGGTCGGCTAGCTGATAAAAGTAGTTAAAGCCTGAACTCATAGATTCGAGAGGTTGCAGCTCGTGTCCATAGACATAATCGATGTTTCCATCTGGACCATTTTCGCTTACGACTATAGGCAACAACAATAGGGTGTCATTTACGTACTGGTACGTCCCGCTGGGTGCAACCTGGCGAATGCGGTTGCCGTCCCCATCATAGGCAAAGCTGCTTGAGCCACCGGCCCCTGTCGCAGTCAGCATCCGGTTCATGGCGTCATAAGTATAGGAACTGGTGCCCGCGGTTAAACGGTTCCCATTTCTGTCGTAAGTGAATGTTGTCGTTCCGGCAGTCAGCATCCGGTTATCCGCATCGTAGGTGTAGCTCGTCGATCCGCTGGGCGTAATCTGGTGAACTCGGTTACCGACTGCGTCATAGGTCCAACTGGACGTTCCGGCAGCGTTTTGCGCGCTCAGGATCTCGTTCAGGACATCATATGTATAGTTGGTGACTGAACCTCCGTCTGTAACCGAAGTGGGATTTCCCGCATTGTCCAAAACATAGGATAATATGCGAAATGGTGTCCCGTTCTGTGAGTGCGAAACTCCGGTCAGGCGGTTGGCTGCATCGTAAGTCATCACAGAACTTACATGGTTAGGATAAGCAACTCCGGTGAGGTTGGCATCTGGATCATAGCTGAAGACTGTGCTTCGCTGCAGGCGATCCGTCACCGTGAAAAGCCGATTATCAGGATCGTAGACGTATGCGACTGTACTCGAATCCGGGTAAACCAGCGACACCCGATTTCCATCCGGGTCGTAAGTGTATTGGAGATTGTTTCCGCCTGGGAAACTGATCCCTGAGACCCTGTCTAACGGATCATATGTGTAAGACGTAGTGCCGTGGCGGTCGGTCATACTTTGGCGGTTACTGTCTGCGTCGTATGCGTATGTAACAATACTGGCATCGGAGTATGCTGCACGAATGATGCGGTTGTCGGCATCATATATGAATCCGTTGGTTTTGCCGTTTGCATCTCTGAACGCGGTAATGTTGCCAACAGGATCATGTGAATAGATAGCAGAAAATAGCATCGGGTCGATAACTCTTACCAATCGATTTGCTGCGTCGTACGAATACAAGGTCGTTCGCCGGTTGGCGTTGGTAAACGATATTCGATTATTGGCACGATCATATCCATATATGGTGGAATGGGCCAACGAATCTGTAACCAGTGTCAGGTTGCCCAC
>JBKQKT010000618.1:0-10532 GCA_052147365.1 Candidatus Korobacteraceae bacterium
CTGGCGCTTGTGTGATTGGCATGCCTTAGGCGCGCGATTCTTTCATTACTGGTGCGGAGCAATCTGCAGGCGGCTGGCAATCTCCCTCGCGTTCTCCTCGACTGTCCTGCCTGAGGTGTTCACAGCCAAATCGGCGTCGCGATACCGAGGAAGCCTCTCTGCATAGAGGGTGCGGAAGGCATCATGGTCAGCAGCCAGCGGTCGCAGGTTCTCCGGAGAGGCTTGGGGCTCGACCCGGCAGCGCTGGAGCATCTCCTGGATAGGCGTGTCGAGGAATACCACACTTGCATCAGAGGCTCGCAACAGCGCCGCATTAGTTGCCTGGATGAAGGTGCCGCCTCCCAGAGCGATCACGGTTGGGCCAGATATCCAAGCAACTATTCGCCGCAGAGTTTCGGTTTCGATTTCACGAAATTGTGGTTCGCCCTGGAGCTGGAAAATCTCGCGAATGGGTATCTTGTGCAAAAGCTCGATTTCCTCGTCCAGATCAACAAAGGACCAGCCAAGCAGGCGCGCGAGTGCCCGGCCAACTTGGGTTTTGCCCGCGCCCATGAATCCGGTTAAAGCAACGATTCGGGGTGTGAAGGCTTCCCGCTCGGGTTGGGAATCGGTGGACGCCACGGCAATTCCAGAGTACCGTATCCGGCCAGGCGGCACGGTGGATTTCCCTTCTCCCATCCTGGTGCCGATGTGGTAGGATGCCTGCAACTTCTGGGGGATGATACAAACTTTCCCTGGGATTACTCTTTGCGCCATGCAACTCGTACAGATTGGCGAAGTCCGACAAAAGACGGTCCTCGATCTGGTGATGGAGATGGCAGCGCGTCAGTTGGCTGAAATCGAGCAACTGAAAACTGCTGCGCAAAGCAGAGCTAGCCGCTCGCGATCGCGGCGCTCCGCTACTCGCTGCGTTTCCACCAAGCGTCGCAGTTGACTGCAACCTCCCGGCCGAGCAGGCGATTAGCTTGGCGTTGGGACCGGTCTGTCTTTCCCCGTCTACCCTTACCATCATGTTTCAGACCTTTCCGTACGCAGTCGCTGCAAATCCTGTAGCATCGCAGCGAGGTGATTTCATGTCCTATCGTAACGGGGATAAGTCCCGCGAGAACCGCATCCGCAAAGCGCGCCAGAAAATGCGCGAGAAAGTCCGAAAATTACAGGCGCCGGAAGATAGCGAGAAGCAATCGTCCGCCGCGGGCAAGAAATAGCTGAATGTCTCTGGCTACGAACTTGCCGGGATTGCCGCGTCGCCGGCTTTGGCCAGCTTCTTGTCATGCAAGAGTTCGACGATGGCCTGGTACAGCTTGGTCCGAACCTCGTAGCGCTTGTGGGCGTTGACGACGTAGCGCACCACGAGATTCACCCCAAGGTTGGTTGGCCGCACGTTGATCGCGGGTGCGGCCAGGAACGTTTGTATCGCTGAGTGCTTCGTGAAGCGCAGCCATTCCTTTTCTGCGAGCGCGGCATCTGCCTGGGTCTGCTCAGTTACAAGCTTGAGCACAGCATTCGTCAAGTAATAAGGATCCTCACCAGCCGGAATAAGAACGTCCAGCTCGTCCCACAACCATTGTCCGGTCGTCGTAAAGTTGAAGTAGTGTCCTTCGACGGCGAAGCTGTTAACGAACGATACCTTGCGTCCGGTTGGGTGGCCTGCATCATTCCAGTTTCCCGTCTCCAGCACGATGGTGCGCAGAAGTCCAACTTCCACAACTTCGCCACCAATCCCGTTGATCTCGACCCAGTCACCAGCACGAATACCGTGGCGACCCATCAGGACAAACCAGCCGAAGAAGGCGACGATGAAATCTTTGAGCGCGACTGTAAGTCCAGCTCCCGCCAAAGCCAATATCGTGGACAATTGGCTGGGAGCACCAAATAGCACCAGCAGAATGATCATTACGCCGATAAGCTGAGTGACGAACCGAAGCACCAGCCGCATGGTCCCGAGACGGCGGCGATCAGGGCCCAGGCTCATGTAGAAGCGCTCGATTGCTCCTTCAGCCAGAACCAGGCCAATCAGAGCCAACAGAATCCACAGCAGGGAACGCAAGATCGCGTGCAGCGCCACGCGGCGTTGAAGGCTGAGAATGTCCACCCATTGGCCATACAGATTTGAAAGCTGCTGCTCCGCCTGAATGCGCTTGTCATAACCGGCCAGGGCCTTTGTGTTCTGCGAGAGGCTTTGAAGCTTGGCGATCTTCGCGGCGTGCTGAGTTTGTTCCATGGCGGCAGCGGCGGTTTGGTCATTTCCTGCTGCGCTTGTGTCGTCAGTGTCAAGAGTGTCGCTCAGCCCCTTCTCTAGCGCCTCGTGTTTTCGCGCCAGAGTTGCAGCGTAGGTCTCTGCCTGTTGTTTCGCCTCAAGCAACCGAGCTTGATTATTGCGCAGACCTCGCCAGGTACGGAATTGGGACAGCAAATCTCCCGCAACATCGAAGGAAGTTGGCTTGGACGACGAACCCGCCGAGGTGTTACCGCTGCCGTGCTGGAGAGCCTCGTGCTCCTCCAACTCCTGCTTAATCTGGGCCTGCGGATCGCCGCCGGCACGAACCAGGTCTTCCTTGGCATCGTCCAAGCCATCCTGCAGCAGCGTGACTCTTGCCTGTGCGATCTCCAATTGCTGCTGCATCGCGTGGGCGTCGTTCTTTCCGGGATTGGCAATGAGCTTCGTAAGGTTGGCGGCTTGCTCCTGCACTGTCTGAAGCCGGCCTTCGAGGAGGCGGATTCGCGCATTGAGTTCGTTGGTCTCGCTATTTTCAACAGGAGGGTGTAGCTGGGTCTGCTGCAGGGCCGTAGCGAAAGCGATATCCACTTCGTGATCGGCAATGCGGACGGCCTCAGCGGCCAGCTTCTGCTCCTCGGCCGTGCTCGCAACGTTGGCGAGATTGTGGGCTATCTCCAGCGGGCTCTGGTCTACCAGCTTTGTCAGCTCAGTTTTCTCAGCCTTTTGCTTGGGATTGACGTTGGCGGTCTGTCGCGTCAGTGCAAAACCGATCAGGGCTGCGATCAACGACACCGACAAGCCGAAGACAGTGAGTTTCCTTGTGCTTATGTGCATACTGAGGAACCGGAGCCGGCAAGGTAAATATATGCTCCTCGGAGTGGGGGGCGCGAGAGCTGGCTTCTGGTGAACCCCAAGGTGAACGAACTGACAACCCATGCCGGAAGATCATGGACCTTGCGGCGGTTGATGGTCTTCTTCCGGTGGGCTCAGATCTGATTTTGCTTGGCCAGCGCTGTAATCCGGTCTGCCGCCCGGAAGGCCAGCGCTTGAATGGTTTCCGTCGGCTGGCCACGTCCGCTGGTGACGAAGCTCGAACCATCGCACAGGAAAAGGTTCGGGACATCGTGCGTGCGATGGTCGCTGTTAATTACCGAACTCTTCGGATCCTTGCCCATGCGGCATGTCCCCAGCAGATGGAAGCCAAAAGTGCTCTCCTCCACTGGATAAGCCCACCTGTCCAGAGCGCCGCTGGCTTCCAGAATTTCCATTGAGCGGTCGGCCATGTATTGGCAGGTCTTGAGGTCGTCGGGATGATCCTTGTAGGTGACCCTCATCGCTGGCAGTCCCCAAGCGTCCTTCACCCTGTCGTCGAGCGAGATGCTGTTGTCCGCCACCGGCAACGAAGTCGTGTGGCCCGCCAGGGTCATGCTGTGCGTGAAATACTTCGCCAGCGCCTTCTTGTACTCGCTGCCCCACTGCGGCAAAGTCCGCGGCAAGCCGGCAAACGCAAACGAGATGGGATACCAGAGGAAGCGCGCATCGATTCCGCCACCACCGTAAAAGCCGAGCTTGGGATCGAGTTCATACTGGTCGTGAATCACGCGCGTGACTTCGATGCTCTTGTACTCGTTCAGGGGGTGCTCGTACAGCCCGCCGGCCAGCGAATTGGTGTTGAACATCAGGTACTTGCCCACCAGCCCGCTGGAGTTGGCAAGGCCGTCGGGGAAACGGTTCGACTTGGAGAGCAGCAGCAGCCGCGGCGTCTCCGAGCCGTTGGCCGCGACAATGACGGCACGGGCGCGTTGCAGATTCTCCTTGCCGCTCTTGTCGAAGTAAACGGCGCCGGTGACCCGGCCGTTCGTATCAAGCTCAATCTTGCGAACGTAGCTTTGGGGACGGATTTCGCACCGGCCCGTAGCGATAGCCTGGGGAACCATCGTCGGCAGCGGGCTGGACTTAGCGCCCATCTCACAGCCGAAGCCCATGCAAAAGCCACAGTGCTCGCACGGTGTGCGTCCCTGATATGACTGCGAGATGATGGCCACTGGAGCTGGAAAGGGATGGTACCCGAGTTTTCGCGCGCCCTGCTCGAAGAGCACTCCGCTGGATTTGATGGGCATCGGCGGCAGCGGGTACGGCTTGGAGCGCGGCGGATCGAAGGGACTCGCGCCCGCCTGCCCGGAGACACCCAGGTCCCACTCCGCCTTGGTGTAGTAGGGCTCGAGGTCAGCGTAGGTGATGGGCCAATCGGCGAAGCCCGTTCCGGGGATCGTTCCTTTCTTGCTGGCCTCGATGAAATCGATCTCATGGAAGCGCCAGTAGTTGGCGGTGAAATGCACCGGGCCTCCGCCAACCATGCGTCCGTAGACCAGCGCCGGCTGCTTGACGGCCTTGTCCTTCGGGGTCTTGCGGAACGTCGTCGGCTGCTTACGGAAATCGTTCGTGAGCGCTGCGTGGTTCCAGTTTATGTACTCGTTGTGGGTAAAGTCTTTGGTCGTGAGCCACGGCCCCTGCTCCAGCAGCACAATACTGAAACCGTTGCGGGAAAGTTCGCGCGCCAGCACGCCGCCCGACGCACCCGCGCCGATGATGACGAAATCCACTGTATCAGTTAGTTTGTACTGCCGCTGCGGAGGAGTCGCGCTCATGCTTTGCCCTCGTCGTAGTGGGCATCGTAGTAGCCGAAGGGCGGCTTGTACAGGAACTGATCTTCAAACCCGATGAGCTTCCAGCCCGCATTGTCTTTGTTGCCGCCCATTGACGGATCGCTGAAGAAGCCGGTGAGCGTAAAGCCCCGGAGAACGCCAAACGCCTCCGTTTTCTCCATGGCCTTCATCACTTCGATTTGCTGCGGCGAACTGAGTGCCGCGAAGGAGATTGCCCCTGGAACTGCCTTCGCTACCTGGTCGTTAAGCGCCTTTAGGGCGTCCTTCACCTGAGCTTGCTGGTCGGTGTCGATGCTGCTCAGCACATAGTCAGTGAAGTGGACTACGTTGGCCTCGCGCGCGCCCGGGGTGTCATCGGTGGGAATGATCTGCGTCGAGAAGGCGTCGAACTCGGCCGCCTGCTGCGGCGTAAAGAAGCGATAGGCTTTGGTTCCGCTCTTGCCGGCCTCTTGCGCATGAGCATGAGCCTGCGCCAGTAAGTCAGGAGTTAAGGCGCTCAACCAGAGCAGGCCGAGCGACGCTCCAGCCTGACCCAAAAACACGCGCCGGGTTTGGTCTGTGTCCAAAGCAGCACTCCTCAGCTTAAAAAATCCGACTTCGAAAGGACGTGGAGCAAACATAACATCCAGTGCGGCTGACGGCAAAGAGGCACAGGGAGAGAGTGGGCTCTACCGCGCGCAGCGGCCTTCGCTCGGGGTGACAACTCGGGAGGTGGTCGCTATGATGATTAATCCGGACGAAGCCTTTCATCCTCAATTTGGAGATTGACATGATGCGCAACCTGGTAACTGCATTTCTTTGTCTTAGCCTGACCGCCCTGGCGGGCGCGCAGGCCCCGAGCGGCTCTCAGGGAGCCGCGCCCGAACCGAAGGGAACCACAGCAATCATCGAAACCACCGACGGCAATATCAGCTGCACTTTGTTTCCCGATAAGGCACCGCTCACGGTGGCCAACTTCATCGGCCTCGCCGACGGGACCAAGGCATGGAAGAATCCTAAGACCGGCCAGATGATGCACACGCCGCTGTACGACGGCACTATCTGCCATCGCGTCATCCCGAACTTCATGATCCAATGCGGCGATCCGGCAGGCAACGGAACTGGAGATCCCGGATATAGCTTTAAGGATGAATTTAGCCCGGACCTGACCTTCAACCAGCCCGGCCGGCTGGCGATGGCCAACAGCGGGCCCAACACCAACGGCTCGCAGTTCTTCATCACGGAAGTGCCCACGCCTCACCTGAATGGCAAGCACACGATTTTTGGGCAATGCCAGGACCTCGATGTGATTAAGAGGATCGCGCGCCTGTCAGCCGATCCGCGCACTGACCGGCCGTATAGTCCGCCGAAGATCATTCACATCAAGATCATCGATGCGAAGCATCCGGGTGCGGCACCCAAGAGCACAACTCCAACAAAGCCACAGTAGTCGGTTGCGCTGACTATAACCGACCACCGACAACTCGACCGATGCTGCTCGACGCGCTGCACAAGATCGCGAATCATCGCTCTTCGCTGACCCGGCAAGAGGCCCGCGAGGTCATGTCGGAGGTGCTACGCGGCGAGGCTACCGACTCGCAGATTGCGGCGCTGCTGGTTGCGCTGCACATGAAGGGCGAGACCGTCGAGGAGATCGTCGGCTTCGCCCAGGCCATCCGCGCCGCAGCCTTCCCGTTGCAGACCGAGGACGGCGAAGCGCTTGACCTCAGCGGCACCGGACGCGACGCACTGGTGGACACCTGCGGGACCGGCGGGGACATCAGCGGCACCTTCAACATCTCCACCGCGGTTGCCCTGGTCATCGCCGGCGCGGGCGTCCGAGTCGCGAAGCACGGCAACCGCAGCATCAGCTCACAGTGTGGATCGGCGGACGTGATGGAGGCACTCGGCGTCAATATCAATCTGCCGCCGGGGCAACTGGCCGGCTGCTTGCGCGAAACCGGCATCGCCTTTCTCTTCGCGCCGGCAATGCACGCGGCGATGAAATATGTGCAGCCGGCGCGCCGTGAGTTGCGGTTGCGCACCGTGTTCAATCTGCTTGGGCCCTTGACGAATCCGGCTCACGCATCGGCGCAAGTGGTCGGTGTTTATTCTGCCGACCTGGTGGAGAAGCTGGCTGAAGCGCTCAGCGAGCTGGGCTTGCGGCGTGCGCTGGTCGTCCACGGGCGTGACGGACTCGACGAGATCACCATCTCCGGCCCCAGCAAAGTCGCCGAGGTGCGCAATGGCACCGTGCGCGTGTACGAAGTGGCGCCCGAGGATTTTGGCCTGCAACGCGCTCCGCTGAACGAAATCGCCGGCAGCGATGCGCAGCAGAACGCGGCCATCATTCGCGCCATCCTCGATGGCGAGCGCTCCTGCCGGCGTGATGTCGTGCTGCTCAACGCCGCCGCCGCGTTGGTCGCCGCCGGGCACGCCGAGCGTATCGGAGACGCTGTGCCGCTGGCCGCCTTTGCCATCGATTCCGGCCACGCGCGCCAGCGGTTGCAGTTGCTGGTGGAGTTTACAAAGCAGTGGTCAGTGGCTCGCGGATAGTTGGAGATGCGCTACGAGCAAGTTCGGGCTTCAGCTAAGGCACGAGTCATCGCCGAAAGAACAAACAAATGAACTGACGGCTGATAGCTGGCGACTTCTCAGTGTGGCAGGTTCTGGTCGGGCGGGAACTGGTTTACTGGTGAGTTCTGCTGGGGCGAATTTTGCTGCTGGCCAAAGCCACTCGACGGCTGGCCATAGCCAGCCGAGGACTGGCCGAAGGCGCCTTGCGGTTGGCCGAAGGCTCCCTGGCCGCTCTGGTTCAACTGCCCGGCTGGAGTTCCAACCTGCGCTCCGCCGATGGTGGTCGGCTGGTACGGGCCGCGCAGCAGGACGTTCACCTGGTCCATGAGCGGGTTGTAGATGAACTGCCACTCGTTGTAGGTCTTCTTCTTGTTGTAAATGCGGATGGTCGGGTCTTTGCTCACGCTGGCCACGCCGACGATCGCTCCTCCGCCAAAAGTCTGGCTGCCGCCGGCAGTATTCGAGCCTAATCCTGCGCTTCCCGGCTGGTTGCCGCCCGCGCTTCCCTGCTGCCCGGTGTTTGTAGCGCTACTTGATCCCAGGCTGAACGTATTGGTGAATGGGCTGGCGCCTTGTTGAGCATTTCCTTGCGGCGAGTTTCCGGCGAAACCGCCAGGAGCATTTCCGGTCACACCGGTTTGTTGCTGCTGAGCGGGCGGGGTGCTCTGGTCAAAGCCCGTGGTCGAGGTAGATGTGACGTTTCCGGCGGTTGGCGTCGACGATTGCGACGTGGAAAAGCCGGTTGTACCAACCGAGCTAATTGAGCTGGGCTGCCCGAACGCGCCTTGCCCTTGCGCACCCAACGCGGCGGCGGGAGTTCCGGGGGCATTCGGGTTCAGCGCGGTTTGAATGTCACCATAGGTTAGCAGCTTCCACTTGCCATCTTTGGTAAGCGGGTCTTTGTAATGCTTGCGCAGGAACCGGATCTGGTTGGTGTTGTCCAGCTGTTCCAGGGTCGCCGGGTAGCGGCCGAACTTCTTGTAGAACTTCTTAACGGCGCGGGCGTACTCGGTGCCGCGATGGATCATCTCCTCTTCGCGGTCGCGCTTGATCTGCTGCACGACACGGGGCGCTTCGATGGTAGCGGCAATAATCATTAGGGCCATCAACAGCAGAACTGCCAGCAGCAGGTAGCCGCTGTCGCGCTGTGGGCGCCGGGCTGCGATAGGCACTTCGGGATGCATGGGCGCCGGGTGCTTAGCTTGCGGAGCCGGGATGGAAACAACTTGATGCATACTTCGGTTCGTTGAAGCTTCCTGCTGCATGGATGACGGCGCGCGAAAGATGTCGTCGCGAAATCATCCCGCCTGCAATGGAAGCGTCTGGCGATTATTGGTCAGCACATCTTCCACATCGACCGAGCTTTGTCCGATGTGCACGATCTTGTAACGCCGGTCTACGATGTCGCCTTCCTTGGCGATGAAAATGTCTTCGCCCTTGGAAAGAAAAATGCGCTTGTAGCCATCTTTGCGGCTGGCAAAACCGTAGAACTTCAGGTCGATCGGCGGAGGCGGAGGTGGAGGCGGCACGTAATTTGGCTGCTTATCGGGCGGCAGCGGCTTGGGAATCGGCGGCGGCTCCGGCTGCGAACGGAAGATGTCGCGCCCGCTGCCTTTATATGTCACATCTTCGCTGGATTTCAGGAGGTCGAAGCGCAAAGTAGGATCAAGCGTCTGCGCTAAAAGCGGGCGCACCGTCTTGCGCTGGTTTCCGCTCTGCACACCCGTCGGCATTGGCCCAGGCGCAGCAGCTATCGGCTTGGTAGCAGGGGCGGACGAATCCTCCCCTCCGCTGAACGCGCGCACCAGGAAAAAAACCGCCACGATCAGCAGCGCGGCCGCGATGGCAGTCTTCTTCTTGTCCTCGGTGCCAAGCTTCATGATGCCGCCGTCCCACTGCGTAGGTACGTTTCCAGCTTCAACTGCAGGCGAACGTTTCCCTGTTGCTCGGCCAGATTGACGCCGTCGATCAGGAAGAACATCTTGTCACGCTCCAGTCCGTTGATGAACTTCACCTCCTGGAGGTAGTCGCCGGAAAGAGTAATCTCGATGTTCAGCTTGCGCAATCCTACGATCGGGGATTCCTTCTCGTCGTACTTCAGCCCGGCGAAGCGGACGCCCGTATCTGCCGCTAGCTTGCCGAGTTCTTCCGCGACGTCTGAATACTGAACCGGAAAGCGCTGATCTCGGAAGCCGGTTATGTCCTGCGATGCCTGCTTGAGCTTTTGATCCATGCCCCGCGTGGGCAGCACTTGCTGCCGCTTGCTGGTGAGTTGAGCGCGCAGTTCGTAGTATTCGCGCAGCCGTGCCTGGCGCGAACGTCCCGCCGGCGACAACAGATACCCAACGCACGCCAGATCCAGCACCACCAAGGCGATCAGTGCGGGCATCCACTTCTTGCGAATCTCGCCGATGCTGGCCATCAGTGTTGTTTCTCTCTCATGGGGCGCGACTGGTTCTTCGCCTGCGCCGCAGCGGCGGTTGCCGCCGGAGCTCCCGGCGTTTGCGTGGCTGTTGCCGTGGGCTTGGCCGGGGAGTTGGTGTTCTGCTTCTGTTCGTTGCCAGCCTTTTCATCACCTGCAGCCTCGGTATCCTGGACACCGGGCAGGTAAATTGCCGCTATATCGAACTGAATATTGCCCGGACCGGCAGTCTGATCGCCGACGTTGGCGGTCACGTTTTCAGCCACAATCTCAGCCTGGCGGAAGTGGTTGGACTTTTCCATATGACGCACCAGTTCGACGGCGCGGCCACGCGAGCCAGTCGCCACCACGATGCGCAGCATCAGGTCGTTCGTCTTGGTGTATTCCGGCTTCATGGAAACGACATGCAGGTCGTATGGCACGATCCGTTCCATCTCCGCAAACACCCTTGTCCAGGAAAGCGCCTTCCGCGCAAACAAACCATTCAAGAAGTCTGACTGCTCGGCCACGTCGCGATTCTCCGGCCGGTTCAGAATGCCCCTTGCCTGTGCTTCCTCCTGGTTAAGGCTGTTAATCTCCTGTCGAACCTCAGCCAGTTGCCGATTGACATCGCGGGAGTGGATTCTCTGGTGAACGATGTAGCCGACCAGGATCGCAGCCGTAAGGC
>JBKQKT010000619.1:0-3744 GCA_052147365.1 Candidatus Korobacteraceae bacterium
TGCTGCTCGACGTGACTCCGCTGACGCTTTCCATCGAAACAATGGGCGGCGTGGCGACGCCGATGATCCCCCGCAACACGACCATCCCGACCAAGAAGTCGGAGATGTTCTCGACTGCGGCCGACAACCAGACCTCCGTCGAGGTGCACGTGATGCAGGGCGAGCGTCCCATGGCGCGCGACAATCGCACGCTGGGCAAGTTCCACTTGACCGGCCTGCCTCCGGCGCCGCGCGGCGTGCCGCAGATCGAAGTCACATTCGACATCGACGCCAACGGCATCCTGAACGTGAACGCCAAAGACATGGCCACGGGCAAGGACCAGAAGATCACCATCACGTCGTCTTCCGGCCTGAGCAAGGAAGAGGTCGAGCGGATGGCGAAGGACGCCGACGCGCACGCTGCCGAAGACAAGGCCAAGCGCGAGGAAGTGGAGGCGCGCAACCAGCTCGACGGCATGGTGTACAGCATCGAGAAGATGCTGCGCGAGCACGGAGACAAGATCTCCGGACAGGAACGCGCCGACGTGGAGAACGCGCTGGCGGACGCGAAGAAGGCGCTGGAAGGCACTGACTCGGCTGCCATGAACAAAGCGCGTGAGAACCTGACGTCCGCTTCGCACAAACTGGCCGAGGCGATGTATAAGGCGACCTCGGCCCAGCAGCCGCCACCGGGAGGTCCGGCTCCGGGTGGTAACGGAGAGGCCCACGGTGAGCAGAAGAAGAAAGACGAGGGCGTGATCGACGCCGAGTACGTGGACGTGGACGAAAAAAAGTGAGGCCGTTTCGCTGGGCGTCTGAGCCCAGCGGGCGTCATCCTGAGCGAGCGGCCTGAAGTTGGCCGCGAGTCGAAGGATCGGCTCTCAGCCGTCAGTTGTGAGCTATCAGCCAAAGTGGGGGGCGCGATCAGCGCCCCTTTCGCTCAGCTGATCTGGCAAAGGGCGAACGGCGCAGAGCACAATCGAAATCGGAGCTGACGGCCGACAGCTGA
The DNA here is from genome assembly GCA_052147365.1 of Candidatus Korobacteraceae bacterium. Classification (GTDB taxonomy): domain Bacteria; phylum Acidobacteriota; class Terriglobia; order Terriglobales; family Acidobacteriaceae; genus Bog-257. Next base: position 989 of record JBKQKT010000619.1, read on the forward strand.
TAGCTTCAACAATAACGAGCTCCCCAGATTGAAGGAAAAATTGAGATTTGAAGTGAACCATCAGTCGTACGTGTTAAGTTTTAACAACGAAAATAGTCGCTGGTATCTGATTACGCCCAGCATCACTGGCGGTATTAAGGCGATCCCGGTGATCGACGATGAATTTGGATTTGTCGCCAATGTGCTTGTCCCGGTTGGAGACGCGGGATCGGCAATAGTTAATTGACGGGAGTGTGACGACCTGGCGAGTGCTCTAACGTGGACAGTTGCGGGACGTAGAATCGAGTCCTGCCGGACGGCACGGAAAATGATAGGTCACCGCAAGGCGCAGCATTGGCATTCAATATGAGCCACGGAAGGTTTGGCTGAACCCTGACGGGCCGATAGCTGCCAACTCAAGAAACCATGCCCACCACGGCCAACAAAGACAAGGATTACTACGGGATTCTCGGGGTCAAGAAGACTGCCTCTGCGGAGGACATTCGCAAGGCCTTTCGCAAGCTGGCGCGCAAGTATCACCCCGACGTGAATCCCGGGGACAAGTCTGCGGAAGAGAAGTTCAAAGCGCTCTCCGAGGCCAACGACGTCCTCAGCGACCCTAAGAAGCGCAAGATCTACGACCAGCTCGGCTTCTACTCCGACAACATCGATCCGGCGGCGGCTGAGGCGTATGCGCGCGGCGGGGGCTTTGGCGCGGGTGGCTTTGGCGCGCCGGGAACAGGACCCGGTGCGGGCGGAACGCACACCCATACCCAGGAAGTTCCGTTCGACTTCAGCGGCTTCGACTTCAACGACTTTTCCGAGGGAGCGGGCGCAGCCGGTCGCAGAGCTGGAGGCGGCGGCTTTCGCGACATCTTCTCCGGCATCTTCGGCGGGGGGCGCGGCGAGGCGATGCAAGAGCGTCCCGAGCCGGGTGGCGACCTCGAATACCAGGTGAACGTTGGCTTCTGGGATGCGATCAGGGGCACGGTGATGAGGCTCAACGTCCCGCATCTGGAGGTCTGCAGCACCTGTCATGGGCAGGGCTATATCGAGAGTCCAGGCGTCTGTCCGGAGTGCAAAGGAAAAGGGCAGATCACGCAGAAGAGCGGCAGCATGAAGTTCAACATACCGTGTCCGCGCTGCGGCGGCAGCGGCAAGAACCGCACGGTGTGCAACGTCTGCCACGGCGAAGGCCGCATCGAGCGCACCCAGTCACTGGAGGTCCGCATCAAACCGGGCACCCGTGATGGCCAGCGCATTCGTCTTGCTGGGCGCGGTAATGCCGGTACTTTGGGAGCACCGGCGGGCGACCTCTACATCATCGTGCGCGCCGGCGAACATCCCGTCTTCAAGCGTGACGGCGACGACATCTACCTCACAGTTCCCATAAGCTTCACCGAGGCCGGTCTGGGTGGCAAGATCGAAGTGCCCACCATTGATGGCCGGGCGTTGTTAAAGATCCCTCCCGGCACGCAGTGCGGACAGAAGCTGCGCCTGCGCGAGAAGGGAGTGCATTCGGCCGTCAATGAAGGCACCCGCGGGGACGAGATCGTTGAAATCAAGATCGTCGCGCCGAACGTACGCGACGAAAAGTCGAAGGAAATCCTGCGCGAGCTGGCAAAGCTGAACCAGGAAGACCCGCGCGAGGCGGTATGGAAACAGGTGTAACGGTGGATACGAGCACACCAGTAGGGGGGAGCGTTGTCCTTGAAACTGAGCGGCTCATATTGCGTCATCTGACGCGCGACGATGTTAGCGCCGTTTTCGCTGTTATCGGTGATCCGGAGACTATGCAGTTTTATCGGCAAGAATTCAGCCGCGAGGACGCGGTGCGTTGGGTAACGAGGAGTCAAGAGCGCTATCGCCGTGACGGCTATGGGCTGTTTGCGGTGGTCCTGAAGTCGGACGGCGAAGTTATTGGCAACTGCGGATTGATAAGGCAGGAGGTCGAAGGGGAGTCGCTACTGGAGGTAGGTTACCACTTCCGCCGCGACTACTGGGGTCACGGCTACGCCACCGAGGCTGCCGCGGGCTGCATGGCATATGCGTTTGAGCATTTGAAAGCAGAGAAAGTAGTCTCGCTGATCTTGCCCGAGAACCTTCCCTCGCGGCGTGTGGCAGAGAGAAACGGCATGACAGCGGAACGGCAGGCTACATTTCACGACTTGCCGCACCTGGTGTATGCAATGAAGCGCGAGGGTTATGGCCAAGCGTAAGAAACAAGGCGCGTACATGATCAGTTCCGTTGCGGAGATGTATGGCATCCATCCGCAGACGCTGCGCCTCTATGAGCGCGAAGGATTACTGAAGCCTTCCCGCACGGAAGGCAATACGCGCCTCTACACTGACGAAGACCTGGAGCGATTGGAGTTCATTCTGTCGCTGGCGCGCGACCTGGGCGTCAACATTTCGGGCATCGCCATTATTATCCAAATGCGCGAGCGCATGGACGAGATGCAGCGCCAGATGGCGGAGTTTGTCTCTTATGTCCGCAACGAAGTGATGGCGCGCGCGCAGCAGGCGGCCGATCCCAGCCGAGGGGCCATTGTGCCGGTGCGGCGCTCGATCGTGGTGAAATCGAAGAAAGAGCACTGAAGGCGCGATCTGCGCAATCAGTTCCCACTCAGGCCAATCCAACCTGAGTGGGATTTGTTTTTGTGAGTGGAGTGCGATGCCGCGCAAGATTTGAACTACTTCCTCGGCTTGCCTACGCGTTGCGCGGTGGCGAACATCAAGGCCACGGTGTTCATGTCCTTGGGTTGCACCTTGCCCGC
>JBKQKT010000620.1:0-11088 GCA_052147365.1 Candidatus Korobacteraceae bacterium
TAAAGTTGCAAAGTCCTTCAGAACCGTAACTCGCCCAACGGAGCCGAGGACGACCGCCTCCGTGGGAATGCCGTATTGTCGCCGCACCGCATCGCGTACCTGTGGACGGGGGCTGAATTCCTGCCCGTCAACTCCGTTGTACAGAACTTTAATCGCATCTGCATTCCACCAAGCCTGGGCCGCATGGTAGTGGCGCAAGTCATTGGTCACCGCAGCCACCACACTGGCGGCTCGGTACACAGCATGCCGCAACAGGCGTTGGCGTAGCGGCAAACCGGACGCCATCGCCATTTCGTAGCCATGCTCACTATGGATTGCAACAGCAACGCGGGCGAGCCGGGCAGCCATGACGGCCTCAATGCCCCCCCAATTACGGGAATGCACGATGGCCGGACGAACCCTCCTCATTATCCCGGCGAGCCGGAGGACATTAAACTGAAATCCCGCCCCATCCCGTCCGGCCTGCAGAACCTTAACTCCCGATGCCCATTCGCCGGGCGTCACCGCGGCACCACGCAGGGTACAAATGTAGTGCTCGAACGATTCGGGTTCGAGACCGCGGACGAGCTTCATTACTGCTTTCTCTGTTCCGCCCAAGTCCAGTCGATCCAGGACATGCATAATGCGCAACGGGCCCGGCAAAGCATATGGCTGGTTTCCACCGGCTTTTTCAACGGAGGGTGAGGCAAAGCTCCCGCGTGTGTGATCTTCTGGTGCGACCGACATGGCTGCCCTTGTCATTACTCTAGTGTCCAACAACCAGCTCACGCGATGGCCGGGCTGACTTAACAGCGGCTATTTGGACGATTAACTCTTCCATTCTCGAGAGGGGAAGATCCCAGCTCAACCGCTGACGAACTGAAGATGCTCCCTCGCGGAGGTCGCGGCGCAACTGCGAATCGGTCAGCACGCGGCTGACCTCGCCAGCAAAGTTCTCGGCGGTGTCGGCAACGAAAAGACCTTCCCGTTCCGACAGACCGATTCCCGCCATGGCCCGGCTCGTGGTGATGACAGGGGTTCCAACCGCCAAGGACTCGGCGATTTTGTTGTGAAAGCCCTGCGAAATCCTGAAAGGGGCAACTGAGACGTTGGCATTGCGAAAATACTGAAAAACGTCTGGGACTGCGCCAGCAACCACCACGCCTGGAATGTTCGACAACTGTCGCACTTGGCGATCAGGATCACGTCCGACAATTACAAATTTCAGCTCCGGGTGGATTTGGCGGACCAGCGGAAGAATTTCCCGCGCGAAGTAGTTGGCCGCGTCGGAATTCGGCGGGTAATTCATGGTTCCGACGAACAGGGCAAACGGCTTGAGCTCGAGCAATTCATCTAGATCTTGTGGATGAGGCGCATCAGGGATCTCCACGCCATTAGTCACTACTTCGACTCTGAATTTTGGATCTTCTTCCCGGAGATCCCTTGCGTCGTGCTCGGTCACGGCAAACGAAAGTGCTGCCATGCGTCCAAGCGATTGCTCGGCGGCAGCCACGGCGCGCCCCTCGCGAGCATACAACCAGCGGCGAAGCGAGCCAGATCCGGCGGCGTACTGTTTGAATTTTTGGGAATCGGCGTCTACAAAATCGACCACGAGGGGCGCGGGAGCAGGGAATGGTATCGCATTCCCCATTGAGGAACAATAAACAAAAATCAGGTCGTAGTCTCGTTCGCACAGCGCCTGCCGCACTTTAGCGTCGAACTTACGCGAGTGAAAGAATCCAAATGAGAGAGGCCTCCCGGTGAAGAAGTTACCGGCAGCTCGAAGAAGTCTGCTCGGCCTCTTCAGGACTTCCACATAAATGCTTCGGCATATGCCTTGGAGAGCTCGCTTATTTTCGGCCGATGTCCGTGAGTCGGCAAAACAAAAAAGGTCAATTTCATGCCGCTGGGCCAAGTACCGAAGTTCATGAAACGCACGAATTCTCTCGCCCTTGTCAGGCGGGTACGGAAGGCGGTGCGTGAGGAACAGAATCTGCATACTCTCTGGGAACGAGACTTGTGCGCATCTTATGGAAACCAGCGTACGATATGTGGCCCCAACCAAGTGGTCGCTTGCAGCGGCATCCGGCTCCATAGGTTAGCGGCCAGCGCAAACTTGGGATTCGCCGGAGTAAAGTTGGGAGGATCCTTCCGCTCAATCATGCGTATCTGATACTGCAGCGAGTCCACCTGCATATTCCAGGTGGACTTGAATTGGTAAGCCCCGGTGTTTTTCTTGCTTCGGCCGAAGTCAAACCATCTCACCCCGCGATTGATTGCGTTCTTCATCAGCTCCCAATAAATGAAATTATTCGCCGCCAGTGGATTAGCGTTCGGGGCTGCACCGGAATAATGGGGATATAAGGTATTACGGAACAAGAGCGAAAGAACGCCCACCACAGGCCGGCCACTAACATACGCCATGTCCAGGATGGCGGCGTCCTGGAACTCATGAACCAGAGTTTCAAGCCATTGCGGGGAAAATACAGGGGAGCCGAGTCGACGCCAATTCAGGATAAATAAGCTGTAAAACTCCGGCAGTTGGTCGACGCCCGACCGGAGTTGCAACCCTGCCTTCTCTCCCTTGCGAATCATATAGCGCGTGTCTTTGGGAAGGGCCTTCAATTGTGCATTCGGCTCACTGGCCAGTTCCGTTGTGAAAGATACATAAAGGTCTTTGACGTAGAACTCCGGACGTGACTTTGCGGTCCTGTGTCGCAACTCGAGAAAATCCACTTTCTCTGCCACGCCCATTTCCACGGCGCGTGCCACCAAGGCGTCCTCAGATTCTTCATCCTCGGCGCAAACCCCGCCGTAATCGGCGAAGGGAGTGGAGATCAGGCAGCGCCCAATAATCCAATTCGAAACCATGAACAGGGGCAGGACGCCTGTGACTTTTCCGTTCCGCTCGGAATAAAAAGACCGGTTCTCGTAGTCAAAGGTCTTTTGAAGCGACCGCATCCACGCAGTCGAATGAAAAGGAGTAGCTTGCGGGTTTGAGGCGATGAAAAGGTCCCATTCGTCTGCGATCTGTGAACAGAAGTCCTTGATCGTGACCACCCCGGATTCAAGTTCCGGGGCCACCGCCGGGCTTCTAACCACTGCCATTTCTATCTCCGCGCATGCTGGCAAACATCGCCGACTGGGGGGTAGAAACGTTCTCGTAGCGCTCAAATAACCATGACTCATCCACGTTCAAGTAGGCTGCGAGCAGGTGCCGTTCGTCGGCAGAGGGCTCGCGGTAACCGTGAATAATCTTGCTAAGCTGGCTTTCACAGAACTTCAAATCCTTGGCGATCTGGTTCTGCCGGATACCGGATTTAAAGATCTGCAGCTTAAGATTCGGATACATGGTCATCCATTCTGAATCGTGCGCAGCGACTCCTACGCCACCGTAGCACCGTAATCGCGCCATTGATCATTTGTTGCCAAATTTGGAGTAGTAGTAGCCATAATGAGCTTTGTGGTGCTGGCGCTCCTGCCCGTTCAAGAGCACGCCAAGCAACTTCTTTCCTTGCAGCTTTGGTCGAAGGTCAGTTAATATCGCGCGTCTTGTCCTCTGCGCGCGTACCACAATTAAGACCCCGTCACAGGCGCTGCTGACCACATCGAAGTCTGCCAGGCCCATCATTGGCGGGCAATCAACCACAACCATGCTAAAAACCTCGTTGCACCAGCCAACGAATTCTTTGAATCTGGAGCCGGCGAATAGATCTGCCGGTGGTGTCTTTGCCTCACCCGCTCCGACGATGTAGAGGTTCCGAATGTTAGTCAATACCGGAGCTGACTCAAAGGTCGCCTCGCTGGCCAGGACTTCCGCCAACCCCGGCGTCTCTACCGCGCCTGTCATATTGCTGAGCCCCGAGGACCGCAGGTCGGCATCAATGAGCAGTACGCGCTGACTGGGAAGCTGCGCTACGCACAGCGCAAGGTTCAAGGCAGATACTGTCTTGCCCTCGCCCGCCTCCCCACTGCTCACAACAACCGAGCGTATCCCTTCTGAGGACTGAAATCGGACCAGTTTGGTTCGGAGTGCGCGATAGGCTTCGAAAGCGGCGTGAGTCGAAGATGTCTCGTCATCGGTTGCCAGAATCGGACGTTTCAAAGGAAGCATTTGCAGCTGACGACACCCCTGCAGAACAGAAGACGTCGCCTCCCGCGCGGCCTCAGCGTCGGCGTCTACGGCTTCGAGCAGTTGTGCCAAAGCTGGACTGTGTGCCGGCCTCTCCGCAGAGCGCCTGGCTGCATCCTGCATGTCGTGAAAAAGTTTACTCACAGCTCTCCCCGACCGGTGGCTTTGGCTGCCTGAACGGAATCCCCAAAAAGTCGGACCACATTCAAGTCCGCGTTTCTCTTAAGTTTCAAATCACTGCCGGCATGGCCCTCCCCAGTCGGTGCAACTGCTGCTAGTTCGTGGCGCGCGGCGGCTTCCTCCACGATGTCGTCGCCTATTTCTACGCGCCTGGTTTCGCAACCAATGCCCAGGCAAGTGTCGCAAACGATATTGATGAGACGCGGAACACCGCCGGTGTACTCGTAGATTCTTTCGAACGACGAGGGGCTGAACGGGATAGCTTGCTCGAATCCAGCAATTCGCAGCCGCTCACAAATGTACATTCGCATTTCGCTCGGACTCAAGGGTCGTAAAGCTGCTCTCTCCGCGACCCTTTGTCGCAGAGCCTTCACCGCGGGATCAGTCAGCAGGCGAATGAGTTCCGGCTGGCCGCACAGAATCACTTGTAAGAGCTTTTCACGATAGGAGTCGGTGTTCATCAAGAGACGAATCTCTTCCAAGACATCCGTGGCCAGGAGATGAGCCTCGTCAACGATCAACAGACAGGTCCCGCCATTCCGGAAGGCATTGAACAGCAGCCCCTGTAGTGCCGCGAGCCTGGATGGCCGGGAGGTAGCTCCGCAAGGCACTTCGAACTCGAACAGCAGGGCTTCCAACAACTCGTCGCTGCTGAGCCGAGGGTTAACAATAAGCGCTGTCGGAAGTTGTTTAGCCGGATAACGCCGGGCAAGTACGCTCAGCAGGCCATTGAGGATCGTAGTCTTTCCCGTACCGATGGGTCCGCTCAGCACCATCAGGCCCTTGCGTCCGATGACACCATGCGCCAGTCTTGTCAGCGCGTCGCGGTGCGGCTCAGGCAGCTGTAGGAACTTCGGATCAGGCGTCAGCTTGAATGGTTGTTCTCGCAGATGGTAGAAGGATAGGTACATGTCAGAACATCCGCTCACTGATATACGAAAGCTGCAATCCCGCGGCAACAGCCACCAGGACAGTCGCCACCGCAACCCCTCCTATCCTCCACGCGCTCTGCAACAACTGCTGGACAGTCAATATCTCCGGCACGGCAGTGAGCACGGGCACGCCTAGTATCCGCTCCGCTTCCCGCTCGTTACGGACGGAATCGTCCATTACTTCCCTTCCCAGTGCGACTCCTATGCCAACAAGTATGCCCAAAAGCGCTCCTCCGATCATCATCAGAGGACGATTCGGGGAGTAGGGTCGCTCCGGTATTTGCGCAGAGTCGAGGATCACAAATCGCTCACTCTTCTCTCTGTTTTCCAAAGAAGTAGCGGTTTCAGCTGTCATCTTTTTGTCCAACAATGACCTGTACCGCCCTTGCAGGGCGTCGTAGTCCCGCTGAACTACTCCTATCTTCTCCCTGTACTCCGGAATGCCTTGTAGGGAGGACAATTGCTGTTTCATCGCGCCTTGCAGTTGCGTCGCTCGCTCTTTCTGCTTGTCTATGTCGTCATCCAGTTGTTCCAACTGCGCTTCGATGACCGGATTGTGGACTTTGCGCGTTGTAGGGGGAGCCGCATTGCTAGCAGGCGTGTCGCCTTCGCTTGCCCTGGCCTGATCCAACTGGGCTTGCATTTTTCTCACATCCGGATGATTTGGTCCGTAGCGGCTTCGGAGCGAATTCAGCTTCGTCTGCAACTCTTCGGTCTGCGATGCGCCGCCTGACTGGCTGGCACCCAGATCAAGGTCGACCGTGGGAGCGGTCGTACCCGTCAGAGATTGCAAATCGGCTTTCTGCTGCTGATCCTGGGCCAACTTCTCTTGCACAGCATGTAGCTGCTGTCCCAAGGCCGCAGCCTCTTGAAGGTGAAACTGACCGGATTCTGGCAGATCCTGGCCATATCGAGCGCGTATCTGGCTCAGTTCCTGGTCCTTCTGCTCGAGCTGCTGTTCAACTTTCTTTAATTCGCCTTCGATAAAATCGGACGTCCCGTAGGACTGTTCTTCGCGTACCTTGAGATTTTCTTCAATGAACATCGCGGTGAGCTGGTTCGTCACCTGCGCGGCCTGAGCGGGATTCCTGCCCTTGTAGGAAATTCGAAATGCGGGTGCATTGGCCCCCATTGCGGTGACCTGTTCCACGTTAACGGCCTTCGTCATCACCATGACTGCCTCTTGTTCTCCATCCCGCTTCCTGATATCGGGATAAAGCCCCAGACTGTCGATAATGCGCTTGAGCCGAGAAGGCGACACCACCTGCTGGTAAATCGTGGCGATTCGATCCGACATCCCCGTTGTCACGGTGGATGAGACGAAACTGGCCGGTACTTTTTGCGGTTGGACCAGAATGATGGCCTCGCAACGGTAGATATTCGGCAGCTTCCAAGCCGCCACGGCTGTTGTGATCATCACCGCGATAGCCGGGAATATGAACCAGAACTTCCGGCGCTTCATCAGGGAGATATAGTCGCTGAGACCCATCTCGCCGAACTTCTGAGCGGTCGTTCCTGTCGGTGTCGGTGTGCTACTCATATCAATGCCTTTTAGCCGGACTGCATCCAGCCGAACCTCAACTCCCTAATGTCCAAGCAGATTTACTGCCAAACTTAGACCGCCAGAGCGCTCCCGCAAGGCGGCGGCCAATGATGCAGTTGTTTGGAAACCTGATCCAACATGCAGACGATTACCGCGTTACAAACCAGAGTGAGACCCCAGAAGCCATGTCAATCCTAAGTTGAAGGAGTTTGTGTTACCAAGAAGGGGGAAGAAAGTCGAAGTCTCCGTGCCGTTTTGGTGCCCGTAGTTGTAACCAGCATTGAAGCTAAGCCGGGGCGAATACTGGTAATTGACGCCGCCCCCAATCGTTTTCCCGTTTTGACTAGTCCCCGTATTCACCGTCCGGAACGTACCCACACCAGCATTAAAGCTGAGTTTTCGGTTGAGGTTTTGGTTGTATGAAACATTTGCCTGGTCAAAGTAACCGCTGGACAGGACAATGCTGCCGGCCTCGGAGCGACTATAAGCGGCAAGGATGGAGGAGCCCCGGGCGAATTTCTTCACCACCCTGAGGCTACCCGTTGGCGTCAAAGTCCAAACCTGCGACACTAATTGCCCACTTGCGGCAAGAGAAGCCGCGAAGGACCATGATTCGTGGGTATATTGAACATTGAACCCCAAATTCTGGCTGTTCCAACTGGGCGCATCGGTAGTTCCCCCAGTGACGGAGTGTGAGAGGGAATAGAAAGCACCCAAAGTGAGGTTGGGCGTGATCTGACGAGTCACCCCCACCGCACCTCCGAACTCATGAGTATTAACCCAGCCTTGTTGTGGTACGTAGGAAAAGGCGCCTCCAATGATCGGACTCAGCGTGATCTGAGTACGCCCATTCAATGAATAACTCAGCGCAACGTTGTTGGATTCGTAAAATGAATAGCTGCGCTGTTGTACGAAAAGACTCTGCTGCAGATTCCCGGCGTTCGCGCCGGCGTTCTCGTATGAAAACAGGTACTGGGGGTTGGCCAAAATCGAGTTTTGGAAGTACGTCAAGTTCGCGGTCGCAGTTAAGGACCAGCGCTCACTCAACTGCTTAGTGAGACCCAGGGCCGCTGACTGATTGAAATAAGGGGACGCCGAATTTAGAAGCGAAAACTGTTCCTTCGCCTGAAACGCCAGGACCCCATTGTTTAGCATTTTCGAAGCTAGGATATTGAACGTTATTGAGTTTCCCGCGAAAGTCTGAGTCGGTTGCCCCGGAGAGCTGTTGGACGCGAACCAGAAGGAATCTGAGATGCTGGGAATGTAGAACGGCCCGATCTTTAACCCCTCGGCCTGGAGTTGCAATGGAAAGGGTGCTCCCAGCTGCCGCACGGTATTGTTGTCCGAAGCTGTTGACGGAGGGCTATTGTCCACGCTGACGGCAGGGCTCGCGCTCTGGGCTCCACTGGGAGTCTCCGCGGAAGTATCGGAAGAGCTTTCAGCGTTTGCATCCACTTGAGCGGGCGCAGGCGCAAGGGGTTGGGCAGGCGCAGGGGATTGGGAACGGTTGTCAGTGTTGCCAACGTCAGGTTGAATAGGGCCGCCCCACGCAATTGTATTCTGCGCTGGAAACGGAGACATCTGGCTCGAAGCCACTCCAGCCGTAAACAACAGAAACAGCCCTCCCACGAGAAATCCACGCCATACGAGACTCTTGCACATGCTCGCCTCCTAACGCGCGATCACGGGACAACGATTATGTCACCAATTTCCAATTCCAGATCAGGCTCAGAACCAGCCAGGACTTTCTTGTAGTTAAATTGAATACGCTTCTGATGATCTCCAACGGTGCGCAAAAGGTACATCTTTTGCGGCTTGGCGAACGGCGCGGGACCACCGGCATCAGCCAGTATCTGTAAAACCGTCTCATGACCAGTGAGGGCAATAGCGCCTGGCCGACTCACCTTGCCCACCAAGTAAACTTTGCGGCTCTTGATGTCGCGCACAATCACGGTTACCTGCGGTTCCGTTACAACCGCCTTTAGCTTCTCCGTCAAGAGGTCCTGCACTTGTGTGGTGGTCATGCCTACTACATGAACATCACCGACCACAGGCACTGTAATTATTCCGTCAGGTCGGACGACTACCGGGCCTGAAAAATCAGGTTCTTTCCATACAGAAATAAGAAGACTGTCCGCCACACCTACGATATAAGACTCGTCAGCCACCTTGCCCGGAGTCGTCGAAGCCTTCGAATCGGCGGCGGGCACGCTTGACGACGACGTAGCGGTCTTGGCACTGGCCGATGACGATTCCCCAGACGAAGCTCCCCCGGAAGCCGCCTTGTTACTCGTCGACGAAAGTGGAAGATTCGATCCAACTGCCTTGGATGTCGACGGTGTCTGGACTTGAGCCGAAACTCCGCATACCAACCCGGCCATCGCGGCAAACAGCACCGCGCTCAGGGCACCGTCCCCGAACCGCAAACTCATGTCGCCTCCAGGCGCAAGTATACTTCCTAGGTTTTGCAAGGCAAGCAGGCTGCCAATCGCCAAGATCTGGCGAGAGTGAGTATACCGCTGATAGGTGCGGCGTACCAGGCTTTTTTGGGAAATTTATTTCCACATGACGCGAAAACCCTTTCACAGCGCGGTCCGGCCGTTACACCACGTTTAGGCCATTCAATGGAGCCTGTTTCTCAATTCGGGACAAGCGGTCTGATGCAGAACTTCGGGCTGAAATTCGAACAAGCGGGCAAATGCGGTCGGTTTGAGTAATACCATTGCCAGACCTCCCGCCCGTTGTAACCATCAACACTGAGCCCGGTCATATAGCTCAGCGCACTCATTGCTATCAAGCCGTATGCGTTGTCCGCTCCCTCTCGCGACTCATACACACCCCACCTACCGGGCAGGTGTCCATATAGCTTTTGATATGTATCCCAGTCTTTGACCCATCCCGATGAAGTTCGTGTCGGATAGACATACTGCTCGATAAGGTAATGGTTGAACTTCGGTTCGGACAATACATGAAAGTAGCGCTTCGCCGTAAATTGCAGCAATGGGGTGGTATCGGCGATACCTAATTGGTTCACAATACCCAACGTGACCAACAAAAAACCTTCCATAAAGGTAGCCTCGGCTCCGTAAGCGGCGCCGGTCATATTATTAATCGAGGAAGCGTAGCAACCAACTTGATGCCATGGGGTAGGCCCTGCGCAATCATCGGCACGCCAGGAACCTAAAGGTGAAGGATTCGAGACTTGGGTGAACACGTCCACCTTCCCATAGTTATAAGCGGCAGTACGATCGGCCGAGTCCTTGACGGATTGCACAACTCCATGTTCACCCTCCAACATGGCGACATTATTCCGAACTTTATCAGCAAAGTAGGGACCCTCAGGCTCGCCATCTGGAGAAGCAAACGCAGCATACGCCATGGTTCGGAGGGCCCAAGCTGCTACTCGGCTGACATTTGGAATTACGCCAAGATGACCCTGCCGATAATAGCTGTCAGGTTCAGGGTTTGCGATGTAGCAGCCAATATACCAGCCTACCGACCAGGCAGCATCCATCTGTAGTTGTTCCAGGTAATAGTACTTCCCTGTTAAGGTGTACGGAATATAGCCGTAGTCCGGCGCGTGGCTCGTGTCGAGCCCTCCCCCCCAACCGCCGATGTTCGGGAGGCCGGGAAAATTAATCGCATCGCGCTCCTCTCCCGGACACCCCGGCCGCCAATTGTTTAGATTTAATGTGACCTGCTGACGCGCATTGATCGAGATCACTCTGCCATACGTATCGATAGTGCCGGAAGTGGGACGATCAAAATAATGACCTGAACCCGCCTTGTGATCTGCTTCTCGATACCAGATCGGAAATCGGCCGGCAAGGTCAGCGTTGGTAATCATTACACGCCCCATCGCGGGATCCCCGGTTAGCAGATACATGATGTCCCAGGTGTTGGCAGGCCCGATCCAGTCAGCCTGACCACCTGCATTCAGCGCTTGGTCAAATCGTCCAATTCCACCTAAACCTTTGCCCTTGGTCGCAGCATAGTCATCGTACCCTGGTATCGTGAATCGCTCGGGATTCAGCTTGGCGTCTAAAGCGCTCTCGATTGAGAGGGCGTTGGCGTTGGGTAAAGCGTCGGTGTCCCAGTTCGGATATGCTCCCGTCTGTAGGAGGTACCTTGGGTTCCAGTTGATGCGTATCGGCGGTGGGTCTGACCCAATCCAGAACGCACGGCGCCAACGCGTAAACACGTACTGCGTGAATTTCGATTGCTTTAGCCTAACCGCCGGTGATGCGTGGCCCGTAGAAAGAGTTAGCTCCAGATCCTGATTTCGCGCGCTATTTGCCGGCGTTGACGAAGCCCATGAGTAG
>JBKQKT010000621.1:0-2543 GCA_052147365.1 Candidatus Korobacteraceae bacterium
TCGAGAACTGCTTTGACGGGCTGATTGGGCTGCACCTTGGCATTGTAGGATTCGCTGACGTCAACTTCGATTTCGTTGGAATGAAGATCGACAATGGTAGCGATGCCGGTACGGGTAAACCCGCCTCCGGCTGAAACGGGCGAGACCATTTCGCCAACTTGCGCGTCCTTGGATACCGCAATGCCGGCGAAGGGCGCGCGGATAGTGCAGTTATCGACGGCCTGCTGCTGTTCGCGGATGCGGGCTTCCGAGGCGAGAACCTGTTGCCTGGCCAGCTCAATCTTGGCCCGGAGGCTATCCGCGGTAGTGACGGCGGCATCGAGGGCCTGCTGTGTCTGCACCCCTTCTTTAACGAGTTGCTGAGTGCGATGAAGCTCAATTTCGGCGTTGCGGAGCTGGACTTGGAAGTCCGTAATCGCGGCTTGCGAGGCGTCCCGGTCGGCTTTGGCGGAATCCAGGGCGCGGCGGGTATCGGAATCGTCGAGCGTGGCGAGAAGTTGGTTCTCGCTGAGGCGCGTGCCTTCGTCGAAGAAAACGCCGGTGACGCGGCCGGTGATCTTGGCGGCGATGGTGGCGCGACGCCGCGGCGTGATGTAACCGCTGGCATTGAGAACGCCAGCCGGACCGGAAGAAGGTTTGCGAGCGGAGGTGACTTCGACTTCGGCCTTACGGTTGAGATACGCGGAAGCTACGGCGGCCACCAGGGCAATCACAATCACAGCAAGGATGATCCAAAGCCAGCGCCGGCCGCCACCAGGATTGCTGCGTTTGGCGTCAGTAATGCGCAGGGAAGACAGATCGGGCTTCAAGGGCTTGGGTGTTGTCGCCATACTGGCGGCGTCTCCTCGACCGGGGAGGTTTCACGAACTTCTCATAGTGGATACGCACCCAGGCGTCTAGAAGTTACGATGAAGATGACTCCAAATCCGGTACTTGGGATTTTACCGCGAGAGGCGGGTTTCCGGGAGGAAGAATGACTGAGGCGAGAAACCAGCTCAGACGTGCGGACCGTGGTAGAAGAACTGACCCAAGCCAATGGTAAAAATGAAATTGCCAAAGATGGCGTGGTCGAGACACGCGAAAAGGAGCGAGCCGGAGTGCTGGTAGGTGAGGGAGAACAGGGCACCCCCGAGAATGCAGAGGATTACGGCAAGCCAATTGCCGAAAATAATGTGCAGGAACCCGAAAGCGAAGGCACTAGCGGCAATCATCAGCAAGCCACTGCCAAAGAGCGGTTGGTAACGGTGGAAGAAGAAGGCGCGGTAGATCAGTTCCTGGGGATAAACGGAAAGGAGCGGGTAGAGGAGCATGACCAGGGCCCAGATGCCGGGAGCGCGCTTCAGGAAGGAGAACAGGAGTTGGGGCGCAAAAACGCGGACCGCGAGACTCAAGAGAGCGAGAAAGACAGCATCACGCACGAGCAGTGGCAGGAGTTGGGAACAAACGTTATTCCACGAAGCGAGATGAGAAGAATCAAAGCTGGGGTCGCTGCGAAGAACCAGATAAGCGGCAAGAGCAGCAAACAGGAGATAGGGGATGGGAAGGTTGGGCAGAAGACGGTAATAAATGAGCAGCGGAACGCCGACGAAAAGCGCTGAGAACTCCAACGAGAGTAGAGCGAGGCGGAGCATGGACGAGAGCCAACAGCTTACCTCAGGTTGCGGACGACTTGTCAGCCATGATGGGTGGGGAAGGAGAAGGGCGCCAAGAAGCTCCGAATGACCGAGGATGGCGGTAAATTGGGATGTGTCGGCTGCACTTGCAAACCATGGGGGTGTAGAGGAACCTAATAGGCTCGCGGTATCGCTCCCCGCAGCCAGAGTTTCAGAGGCTAACTAACGAGCGAGGAATCTATGGGACATCGGACAGCACAGGAAGACTACGCAGCGAAGCTCACTACACCGGCCAAGGCAGTCGAAGGGATAGCGAACGGAAGCACACTTTGTCTGGCGCTGGCCGTGGGCATGCCCGGAGGGCTGGCTAGAGCCGTCGCCGACCGCATTCTTGCGGGCAACCTGAAGGATTTGAATTTGTATTACCAGCATTCCATGAAATACAGCGAAGAAACGCTGATCCGGCCGGAAGTATTGTCCAAAGTGGACGCGCGGTGCTTTTTCATGGGCGACCCGGACCGCAAAATGGTCAAGGTGGGCCTCTCGGAAGGAAGAAAGTACCTGAGCTATGTGCCCATCAATTTTTCCAACATCCCCCGCGCGCTCACGGAGCACATTCATGTGAACACCTTTCTGGTGACCGTGTCGCCGATGGATGCTTCGGGCCACTTCAGCCTGGGCACGAATAATGACTACGCCTCGACGGTGCTGCGGCACTGTGACCGCGTGGTCGTGGAAGTGAACCGCAACATGCCCCGCGTGTTCGGCGATTCGCTGGTGCACGTATCGGAAGTGCAGGCGATCGTGGAAAACCACGCGCCGCTGGTGAACGTGCCGTACGTCGAACCGGACGCAGATTCGATGAAGATCGGGAGGTGCATCGCCCAGCAGATCCCGGACGGCGCGACGCTGCAACTCGGCATCGGCAAC
>JBKQKT010000622.1:0-3907 GCA_052147365.1 Candidatus Korobacteraceae bacterium
CCCACAGCGACCGGGCGCAGTGGCTGCGTTTCCACACCCAGACGGCGGGCGTCTCGCTGACCGCGCAACAGCCGATGAACAACATCGCCCGCGTCGCCATCCAGGCGCTGGCCGGCGTGCTGGGCGGCACGCAGTCGCTGCACACCGACAGCTACGACGAAGCCCTCGCGCTGCCCACCGAGGACGCAGTGCGCATTGCGCTGCGCACGCAGCAGATCATCGCCTATGAGTCGGGCGTCGCGCAGACCGTGGATCCGCTGGGCGGCTCGTACTTCGTCGAGCGCCTCACCCTCGACATGGAAAACGGCGCGTTCGATTATTTCGAGAAGCTTGACGCCATGGGCGGCATGGTCGCGGCCATCGAGAAAGGGTATCCGCAGAAGGAAATTGCCGAGGCCAGCTATCAGTTCCAGCGCGCCACCGAAGCGAAGGAGAAGATTACAGTCGGCGCCAACGAGTTCGTTGTCGAGGAGCCATCGCCCAACATCCTCTACATCGGCGAGGAGGTCGCGCAGGCGCAGACGAAAAAGCTGAAGTCGCTGCGCCAACGGCGCTCCAATGACGAAGTGCGACGCCGCCTCGACGCGCTGAAGAAAGCGGCAGCGCAAGAGCCAAAGGCCGGCAACAATGGCCAGATCTCGCCAGTGAACACCATGCCCTTCATCGTGGATGCAGTGAAGGCCTACGCCACCGTGGGCGAAATCTGCGAGGCTCTGCGCGAAGTGTACGGCACGTACACCGAGACGGCCTTCGCGTAGAGGAGCAGCATCCAGCACCCGCCCAGCTTCTCGCCTTGCCGTACGGCAGACACTCGTGGGGTTGCGAACGCTTCCCGAACTGCTTACTTGAGATTCTCCAGATAATTGATGAGCATGGGTATCACGGCCGGGTGCCCCGGGTCTCGCGGGTTTCGAGACCCGGGCGAAGCATCAGTGTGGGAAACCTGTTGGTTGGACAAACTTCAGCTTCAGGCCGCGTGCCCCACTCAACCTTCTTTTGGTTGAGTGGGAGAGGGGGTTCTGCGGCCTGTACTCTAGCGCACGCGCAATCCCGCCGCCCGGGCCAGCTTCGCCTGCCGCTCATCGAAGGTCCAGAATCGTTCGGCGCTCAGCTCCAATGCCGAAGCGACATGCAGTGTATCCAAAGTTCCCAAACCGATCTGGCCTGCGTATTGCCGAGCTAATTGGACGCAACGCTCGAAGGCCATCTCCGGCAGATCTACTTCCATCCAGAAGCGGGACTGGCGGTCGCGCTCGAAATCTTCGCGGAACGCTTGTGCCTCAACCGCAGAAATCCTTCTTTGAAAAACATCGTGGGCGACAGCGTGCGCCCATTCGGCCCGATGTAGTGGCGTTAACCAAATCTGGGCATGTCGCGGCAATAGCTGCTGCGCCCGGGCGGAATGCCGATCGGGCACATACAGCGAGACGAAAAAGCTCGAATCAGTGTAGATGCTCAATACCGCGCCTGTCTGCGTAATTCAATTACCGCGTTCGGCAGGATGCGGTCGCCCAGAATCTTCCGGGCCCGGGCCGCGAAGTCGGGCCACTCGACTGGCAGCATGTCCCCATTGGCAGGGATGATGCGGCCGATCACCCGATCTCGTTCGCGCAGCTCCACCGTTTTTCCCGCTTTCAACCAGGCCTTCAGGCGGCGGGTATCTCGTAGCTGGCGCATGTTCATGGAGGGCATGCGATCAATGTGTCACAAGATGTGGCACGTCGTCAAGAAGCGCTCGAGACGCTGCCAGCCTGGCGCCGATGCTTCTCAATAGCTATCCAGGGGCTCCACGGGACTCTTATCATTCAAGAAGTAGTCTGCGCCCAGAGGAGCGGCAATGGGTTGGAATACTCGGGGCTGTTGATTCCAATTAAAAAAGCTGGTGAGATCGTTGGTCGCCCGTGCATCCGCAAAGTTGAGCGCGCCCTCCGGTATGCCAAAATTTTGCTCGACGAACCGGAGAATGCTGCCGAAGTCGTACCGTAGGTTATCTACGTACCCAACCGGGGTATAGGCCGAGATGACAAGTAACGGGACGCGAAATCCGTATTGATAGTCGCCTTGACCCTGGCTTGGCACGGACAAAAGGTTCGGCGGCTCGTGGTCATACCAGCCCCCCCAATCGTCCCACGTAACGAAGATGACCGTACTGTTCCAATAGCTGCTCCCGTCGGGATTGGTGCACGAACTTTGTCCAATGGCATTGACAATCGAAGCCACCCAGGAAGGACCACCGGTATTCCCGGGACTTCCGGGGTGGTCGGAATCCTGTCCTCGAGGATCCACCCAGCTCATGTTCGAGAGTTTGCAGGCGCCGATGTCAGCCAACACATCCGGGGGGTAAACGTCGACATTGTTTTGCCACTCCAGTCCGGTACACGTCTGATACTTGCTGTCAGGCTGGCAGATTGGGCGGCTCCAAATCGGCGCCGTCCCGATCGAAACCTCCGAGTCAGTGTAGAACTTCCAACTGAGTGGAGGCTGGTGATTGTCAAGCAGGGTGACCATCGTGGGACGTGAGAAGCATATGGTACCCAGCAGACGGTTCACAAATTGGAACCCACCAGGCGCACTTTGCGGCGTTATCATCCAATACCGGTCTCCCAGGGGCGCCAGGCACCCTGGGTTCGAATGCGGGTCCCCATTCTCGGAGATAAATATTGCCTGCGCATCGGCGGCTGCAGTGGGGGCAGTCGTTCCCGCGAAGATAAATTGATGCGCCGGCTCGCTTGGCCCCTGGTTGGTCTGGAACATGTAGTTTGCCCACCCGTACTGTTGCGCGAGGGTGAGGTATGGACCGACATCGTTAGGGTTGACAAAGGCGAACCAGCATTGACCCAATTGACCAATCTTGCAGCCGGTGGTGGGAAGGCCATCCATGCGGCATTGATTCGTCGTCGGATCCAGGTCGCACATCGCCACAAACCCATTGTGCGAATGGTCCGGGTCATAATTGATTCCCAGGGGGGTTGGGACCAGGGGAACTTGCTGCCCTGCTTTATTGATTCCAAAGTTCTGCAAGTCGTAGGGGACAGGGCACAGTGTACGGCCTGGGCCGCACAAGCCTTGGAAAAGGTTGTCCGGAGTTCGGTTTTCCTGGGTAACGACAACTATGTGCTGAAAGCTCTGGGCGTCAGCAAGGATCGCCCCTAGTGAGACGAATAGGCACAAACTGCGAACGAACTTCATATCGACCCTCGGCCTGAATCGGAAGTTTCGTTTTAGGTTCCATAACCTGGGTACTATGCACCCGCCTGGCAATTTCAGTGCAGGAGTAGACTTCGGCCCAAATATAAATTCCTTACAGAAGCCATCCCCTGGGTGGTGTGAACAGCACCATCTTACATCTCGCTTGCCTGTTGGCAACATTATTAAACGATTCTTACCTGGGGGTAACACGGCGTTCTTTTATTCGATTGAGACTTGCAGGGTTTTGCGAGACAATCGCTTACCGCCATTTTTCGTCCGCTGGTTGCATCTACTGACAGGAGACGTCGCCGAAATGAAGAGCTGGTCCGTCCGCTCCGCTGTCGCCGTGTCTACGTTTGCGCTGATGCTGTTCCCGCTCATGCTGCGAGCGCAGGTGGCCGTCACTACTTATCACAATGACAACAGTCGCAGCGGTCTCAACGCGCACGAGACCATCCTGACGCCATCCAACGTGCGCGAGGCGACGTTTGGCAAGCATTTCTCGCTGTCTGTCACCGGCTACGTTTACGCGCAACCGCTCTACGTGCCCAATGTGAACATCAACGGGAAGCTGCACAACGTCGTGTTTGTAGTCACCGAGCACGACCAGGCTTACGCGTTTGATGCCAACACCGGCGCGCTTCTCTGGCAGAAGAACTTTCTCGTTCCCTTCTCTGCCAACAAGATAATCCTTCCGATTTCCAGTGACGACACGAAT
>JBKQKT010000623.1:0-15595 GCA_052147365.1 Candidatus Korobacteraceae bacterium
CGCTCGTAATAACAACGGCAAAGGGCTCCGGCGCGGCTCACCTCGTAATCGTTTCCAGCGCGCTCTTAATCCTGAGAAACGTGTAGATCTGGCTGACCACAATCGGAACGAAAGCCGCTGCTACAAACTTCACGGAAAGCTCACGCGCTCCCAGAATGACTAGCGCTATCAGCGCCCACGACCAGTGGGGCGAAAACAACAGGAGCTCATCTCCCCAGATATTGTGGAAGACAGCGCTGAACAGAACCCATCCCAGCGGCAGCCAGACATAAATTCGCGTGCGTTCGTCGCGAAGCGCTTTAGCCAGGCAGGTAAATAGCAGAACAAACCACGCAATCGCGCCGATCGCCTGGAGCCCGAAGTAGTAACTCAGGCGCAATACTTCATGCGCCGGCTCGTAGCTCACCATGTCCCAACCCGGCTCTCGCATGATGCGAGGCGTGGGCCCAACTGCCGGGCTCAGAAACGTATATATGCCGTAAACGCAAGCACGCAGCGGATCGTGCAGCAAGCGAAATGTCGAGTAATCGTTTACGAAGTGGTGGATGACGTAGCTCTTCATGTAAAGGAAGAGGGCGGCGGCCAGTCCCAGCGGAGCTACAACTGCGAGCACAATAAGGCGCGCACGCCTGGACTTGAAAAAGTACTGCCAGAGAGCAGCCACCGGATAGAGCGCGTTGGTAATGGTTGTCCCTCCGCAGAGAACAACCATGGCCACAAGAAACGCCGTTCTGGCAACGCCGCTGGCAAGAAAAATCGGAACCACGAACGTGATGGAGAGCAGGCCGTTGGAGATGCCGAAGTGTTCCGGAAGCGAGGCAGTGGCGTTGGACGTGAACAGTAGATAAATAATGAACAGCAGAATGCATTGCGGAAGCCTGACACCGAGGCGCAGCGCGAGGAACGCCAGGGAGCCTACGCCCATTCCATGAACAATCGCGACTACAAGCCGAGCGGCGAAAATCCCAGCGTGATCGGTGGGCATGAACACTTCCAGCAGGTGCTGCGTGGCCTTGACAGGCGGACGCCAGAAAGCAATTTCCAGAGGGTGGACTGCCTTCTCCGGCGAGACTGCATTGCCGACCATTCTGTCGAGCCAGATGCTGCTGTCGGCGTTGAAGAGAACGTTTTGCCGTTTCACAACGACTGAGCCGGGAACGGACTTTAACCATCCGGACAACAGCATGAACCAGACGACCGCGATCAGCCCGACCATGGTGGCGATGGTCCCGGGGCGCGCCAGCAACGATTGTTTGGCAACGTTTGTGGATTGCATGTGGGATGCTCGCCTAAAGTAGCACAAACTTTCCTCCCACTGGCGGGCATGTTGATATGAGTGCAAATTCCCCAGAAGCTCCCGTGACCGATTCGCTGACAGGACACGCTCCGTCGCCCACAGCGCCAGTTGTCGTGGGGGCGGAGCGCATTGCGCCGTCCCGCACAACCGTATGCGCTACCATCCTCGCGGCGGCGACTTTGGCCATTGCGCCATACCTGCTCCGCGGATATACGGTGGGGCACGACCTCGAATTTCATGCCAGTTGGTGGCTTAACATTTCGGACCTGTGGAGGCAGGGAATTCTCCATCCCCGGTGGGCAGAGTTGGCGTACTACGGGTATGGAGAGCCGGCCTTTCTTTTCTACCCTCCGCTCTCGCTTTATGTGGGAGGACTGCTCACCTCACTTCTGCCGTTTCGACTGGTGCCGGGAGTATATGTCTGGCTGGTGCTCGTGCTGGCAGGCTTCAGTTTCTTTCACCTGTGCCGGCAATTTCTGGAGGCCCGCTACGCGCTGCTTGGGGCCGTAATTTACGTCATAAACCCTTATCACCTCCTGGACGTGCATGCTCGCTATTCGTTCGCCGAATTGCTGGTAAGCGCTCTCCTGCCTCTGCTGCTGCTCGCCATTTACCGACTGGACGATCCTGGAGGGCACAGAATAGCCGTTGCGGCACTGTTGTTCGCTGTCATCTCGCTTACTAATATGCCCGGCGCTGTCGTAGGGTCCTACGCCGGGTTTGCGTTCGCGCTCGCCTTGCTGCTGGCGCGGAAATCGGGACCCGGGCTGGCCGCAAAATTCGTCCTGGCTGCTGTTCTGGGCGCTGGATTGGCGGCATTCCACCTCCTCCCATCATGGTACGAGCAGCGCTGGGTGCTAGCGTCTATCCATCCCATAATTCCACCGGAAAACCAATTCGTGCGCCTAAGTTCACTGCCGTCCAACCGCTTCCTGTGGGCGCTGGCCGGGGTTGAAGCGGTCCAGATCGTCATTGGCATCCTGGCCTGGGCGCTCTGCCGGAGAGCTAAGCCGCAGGATGCGCTGCGCGCGTTTACCGCAGTGTTCTTAGTCTCGGTCGTTATGGTGCTCCCCATTTCGGCTGCGATCTGGCGGTTCGCCCCGTTTCTGCATTACGTTCAGTTTCCGTGGCGATGGCTCGGGCCCGTGGCGCTGGCCATGTCTTTCTTCCTGGCCGCTGCGGCACAGCAGTCAAGGAAAGGACGACTCTTGGCGGCGGGCGTCTGCGCACTTTGCCTGGTCATGCTCGGCGCCGTTACCTTGCTTGGCAACACTAAAGCGGACGCGGTACTGTCGGCGCTGAAGGCGTCGATCTCCGCTGGAGGGCGAGGCTATCTGGGGTGGCCCTACGTCCTGCCACGCGACATAAAGATCAACCAGTGGGGCATACCAGAGCGCTTAACTTCGGGGGAGCCTCTCGTCTCGGAGGTAAGCCCGGAAACTACGGGAGTAATGTCGCCGGATGATAACGGGGCTTCCTCCTCACCGCAGAACTCTTCTCGCATTGCCGTCACGCGCTGGTCGCCCGAGATCAGAGAAGTTACGATCGACGCGCCGCAGCCAGCGTGGATTCGTTTTCGATTATTTCGATATCAGGGTTGGCATGCCTACGTTGACGGCCAGCCAAGCGACACGCTCACCACCGACGCGCGAGGGGCAATGGTCTTACGCGTCCCGTCCGGGCAGAGTCATGTAAAGCTGGTTTACGAGCTCACTCGCGACCAGGTATGGGGAATTGTGCTGAGTTTGCTCAGCCTGGCGTGTTGGTTTTGGATTTTCCGCAGACAGGCGCCAGCTTGAGTTGCGGGTCAGTTCGCTCCGCTCTCGCGCGGGGGTTGGGTTATCGGCAGGTAGATCCAATCCTTATCAATTACCTGTGCGAGTCTGTAATTCTCGTTAAGAGCCGGTACGAAGCCGGGCCCGAAGGACACTGTGTCATACCAGCTGCGCACGTTCTCGTCGTTCGGGTCAGCGGAGAGCACCACAGCACTGAAGGCTTGTCGGCGCAACCCTTCCAGCAGCGGCTCCTCAAAGCCGGCGATGCGTTTCCGCAGAAGCTGAACCATCCAGGGGTCCAGTACATACGGATACTGCCCGGCGAGCGCGGGGACGACAGGGTTTTCTGACAGGATCGGTTTCTCCGTGGGGCCGATGACAGCAATAACTTGGCGGAATTGATGTGGATGGTACCACGCGCTCCATGTTCTCAAATGTCGCAACAAGGGTACGGCGGCAATGATGGTCAGCAGCGCGAGGAGACAAACGCCGATTTGCGTTCGTCGCGCAGAGATCGAATTCCCCACCCAGGCAGCCAGCAGAATCACGGAAGCGACCTGAACGTCGAGTAAGTGGTTCGCTGCCGTTCCCGGTGAGCCGAAAATCAGTATCGTGATCGCCATTGTGGCGAGGAAGAACAACGCCGGAAGATTCTGCAGAAGTTTCCCAGAACCTGCGAGAAACGCAAACAACAGAAACGCCAGGACGGCGAATAAAACCAGTGCAGGATCCGTATAAACGGCCATGGACTCCATTCGCGAAAAGCCACTGGCGATGAACTTCGAGTTTGTCCCGCCGGAGGCGCAGGCCCTGAATATCCCGACGATGCGGCCATGGCTGGCAACGATCATCACTCCGGCGACCAGCAGGTAGCCGCAGCAGGTTTCCGCCACTAACAGCCACGCCACCCGCTTGTAGCCTTTGGCCAGAAGCCATATGCAGGCAATGGCAAGGCCGAACACGGTAGTGAGCTTGGCCGACCACGCAAGCGCGAAGAGAAGCGCGGCGAGAAAGATTCTGCGGCGGCTGTGAGGTGGCCGGGCAATCGCGGCCAAACCGCATACATTGAGGGCGGCCGCCAAGCCATCTGCCTGTGGAGTTGACAGGGACATCTGAACTGAGCCAGCGGCCAAGACCATTAGCGCCGAGCACCCAGCCAGCCACGGTTCCACTCCTAGTTGCCGGAGTAGCTGAAAGGTCCCCAACATCAGCAAGACGATGGCTGCCGCCGAAAGCAGATAAGCGCTTGCCAGAACGGGCATGCCCAGTTTGAGCAGCAGCGCTTGCGAACAAAAAAATAAGGGAAAGTATCGTGTGCCGCCGTATCCTCGCGAATCGTAGAGTGGACGGTAGAAAACTCCCTGTTTCAAATCCGTGGCCATGGTAATCACGACCCCGGAGGCGAAGCTTATCCCAGCATCATTCCGCCACCAGGTCCATGCACGAATCGCGGTGATGACGACGATTATGGTAACCGCTGCGAGGAGTAGGATCTTCGGACCGGCACTGACGCCGTGCGGCGAGTAATTCGATTCGTGTACGCCAGGCGCGGTCGTGATCGCGGAGCCCATCTTGGATTTGAAGCAGGCGAATAGCTTCTGCTCTGCTGTACCCGAACGCGGAGTATAACCCGCAGCGGGTACGGCTGCTGTGGAAATCAATCGTCCGCCAGTGGCGACAGACATGCCAGTGAATCGTGGCTCACTTGGTTCCGCTTTCGCGGATCCTCTCAATTTTCTTGGGAAGGTAGACCCGGTCGTTGTCAAGGACTTGCGCAAACCGGTAATTCTCGAGAAGAGCGGGGATGAATCCTGGTCCGAAGCACATGTTGTCGTACCACCATTGGCCGCCCTGCTGCTCGGGATTTCCCCCAGCCAGCACCACGGCACTGAAGGCTTGGTTGCGCAATCGTTCCAGGAGCGGTTCGGCAAAGCCGGAAGCATGCGTCCCCAAAAGCTGCATCATCCAGGGATCCAGTACATAAGGGTATTGCCCAGCGAGTACAGGAACAACCGGATTTTCCGCCAGGATCGGTTGATCCGTTGGGGCGATGATCTCGATAATTCGCCGGAATTGATGCGGATGGTAGGTCCGAGTCCAACCCTCAAGACGCTGCAAGCGGGGTATTGCTGCAACGGCGATCAACAGCGCGAGGACGCAAACTCCGAGTTGCTTCTGGAGGGGAGAGGCTGCGTTCGCCACACCGACCGCAAGCAAAATTACCGAGGCGACTTGCACATCGAGTAAGTGGTTCCCGGCGGTCCCGGGAGAGCCGAAAATCATTATCGTGATGGCCATGGTGGCAATCAGGAACAACACAGGGAGGTTTTGCAAAAACTTTGAGGAAAACACTAAGACTGCAAGCACCGACAAACCAAGGACAGCGAACGGAATCAGACCAGGATCGGCATGGGTTGCCATTACTTTCATCCTCTCAGGACCGCTAAGGATGAACTTCCAGTCGGCGCCGCCCGACGCGCAGGCCTTGAATATCTCGACGACTCGGCCGTGGCTGGCAACAATCATCGCTGCGCCGACCATTAAGTAGCCGCAGCAGGTTTCCGCAGCCAGCAGCCAAGCCACCCGCTTGTGACCCCTTGCAATCAGCCAAACGAAAGCAGCAGCCAAGCCGAACACGGTAGTGAGCTTTGCCGACCATGCCAAGGTAAAGAGGAGCGATGCCAAAAATATCTGTCGGCGGCTGTGTGGTGGCCGGGCGATCGCCGCCAAACCCCACACATTGAGGGCGGCCGCCAAGCCATCCGCTTGCGGAGTAGACAAGGACATCTGGACCGAGCCGGCTGCTAGAACCGTCACCGCCGAGCACCCAGCGAACCACGGTTCCACGCCAAGTTGCCGGAGTAGCTGGAAGATCCCGAACATCAACAGGACGATGGCTGCGGTCGAGAGTAGATAGGCGCCTGCCAGAATCGGCATACCCAGCTTAAGAAGCAGCGCATGCAGGCAAAAGAACAAAGGGAAATATCGCGTACCGCCGTATCCCCGCGAATCGTACAGCGGCCGGTAGAAAACCCCCTGTTTCAAGTCGGTGGCCATGGTGATCATGACGCCGGAAGCGAAAGTTATTCCGGCATCATTTCTCCACCAGATGCAGGCACGAACCGCTGTAATAACGACGATGATCGCAACCGCTGTCATCAGTAGGATTTTCGGGCCGGCACTGACGCTCGCTGGTGTGGAATCCAGCTCATTCGCGCGAGCAGTAGAAATATTCACGCAGTTCATCTCAACATGCACACCATAAATGACGAAGCCTGGGTAGACACGAGTCTACCTGACAAAGCACAGGGGATGAACCATGCCGACGCCAGGAGTGTCTTTGCGGCGGCGATCTTGGTCACCTTTTATCTAGTCACCAGTATTTACGTCGCGTCCCATCGGCTTCTCTGGTTTGACGAGGTCTTTACCGTACACATCGCACGGCTGCCTGATTGGGCAACCATGCTGACCGCGCTCAGCCACGGTGCTGACTCCTTGCCGCCTCTCTACTACCTGATTGTCAGAGCATCTGACAAGCTTTTCGGACACGGCGAACTCGCTATAAGGCTGCCATCCACTTTGGCCATGGTGGCCACTCTCCTCATAACCTTCGATTGCGCCCGCCGCCTCACCGACGGCCTGCATGGATTGATTGCCCTTGCTCTTGCCGCTGGGCCGCTTGCAGGCGAAGGATTCGAGGCGCGCTCATATGCCATCTATGGGATGTTTGCTGCGTTGTCTCTTTGGGTGTGGACGCGCCCGTGGAAGAGCGGGAGGGTATCAGCCACCTTGTTTGGAGTGGTGCTGTTTCTGGGCGTCAGCGTTCACTACTACGCCGTCCTGCTGCTGGTGCCTTATGCCCTGTGGGAGGTTTCCCGATGGAAGCCGTGGCAGCCGCCCTCCGCGAAGCTGGTCGCCGGCATTATAGGAGTCGTGGTACCCGCTGCGCTCCTATCACATTTCATTCTGTCTTTCTCCCGCAGATTCGCCACTGGCTTCTGGAGCCGCCCCTCCCTGCATGAACTCACCGAGGTCTATTCACACATATTCGTCGGTGGATTATTCCTCCTTGCCCTGATTGTGGTTTGGATAGTCTTAGTGGGCAGGGGGAACAAAAGCTTCCTCTTGGAACCAATGCAGTCCGGTGAAGCGGTTGGCTGGCTGTTTCTTTGCCTGCCTCTGGCAGGTTTCGTTGTCGCGGAGATGCAGACCAATGCCTTCGCGGTTCGCTATTTCCTTGCTCTGGTTCCGGGAGTGGCCGTAGCCTTTGCCTGTTGGATGTGGCGGCATTTTCACGCCGTCCAGTACGTCTCGATGGGGATATTCCTGCTGCTGGCAGGTTGGGGAATCGCGCAACAGTTGTACGCAGTGCGCCACTGGAGATCTCTCGAAACCCCGGGAACCCGGGCTTACCTCAGCTTAGAGAGCGCCTTACGGCAGGAGGGCAAGCAATTTTCCGTCTTTGCTGATCCGTTCGTCTTTCTGGAGGCACAGTACTATTCAAGATATCCCGCCCAGTGCATTTTGTTACTGCCGCCGGATTTCAACCTGGGAAACACTGCGGGACGTTCGATTCCCGACCCTTATATGCACCAGCGAGTTGAGGTAATCTTGTCGCACTATTATCCGTTGCAATTCTGGCAGCTGGACCAATTGCGGGACCACGCCGAAGGAACTGCATTAGTTGGCCCCACGCCAGAGGCCTTGGATCTCATAAAGAAAGCTGGCCTGCAAACTGACGTCCGCTTCGCTCAACCGATTCGAGTCGTATATTTGCAATGAACAATCGGTTTCCGTACAATCGCTGCTCGCCGTGAACCCAACTCAAGCATCCGTGCCGGCATTTGATGTGCCGGACAGCCCGGCAACCGCTGCTCCTGCGGTCGGTTCCCTCCATTCCCCGGCGAGGGGCGCCCATCGTTGGCTTGATTCCATCTGGCTTCAGTTGCCCGTATCGGTCCTTCTGGGGTTTCTGTTCGCTCTTCTGGTAATGGGCCGCGAACCGCTTAATCCCCGTTACATCGACTGGCTTTGCGAAGACGCCGCTCATCACTACATAGGCTGGGAGTTGCTACGGCAGGATCCGCACTGGCATTGGCCCCTTATGTATACCGACCGTCTTGGGTATCCAGTTGGGGAGTCAGTAGCCCTGGTCGACGTTAATCCCTGGTTGGCGCTGCCGGGCAAGATATTCTCTTCGCTGTTACCTGAGCCATTTCAGTATTTTGGCATCGAAGCTGGTTTGTGTTATGCCCTCCAGTTCTTCTTTGCGCTAAGATTGTTTCGGCTTTTCCTGGGCGAAAATTTACTCGGGACATGGATAGCCGCGCTATTTTTCCTAATTGCGCCGCCTCTAACCTTCCGCCTGAAATTTCACTACTGCCTGTCTAACCACTGGTTGTTGCTCGTGGCGTTGATTGTATTCTTCCAGGCGCAGCAGGAGGCCCCGAATGCGCTGCGGAGGTTCGTGGTTACGGCTCTCGTGCTGGCCGGCGCAGCCGTTGCAACCAATCCCTACATCGCTTTTCAAGTAGTCGCGGTGCTTGCGGCAGCAGTTCTAAGCCTACTTTGGAAGGCTAAACTGTCATGGCCACGTGCGGCAGCGCTGATGGCTGTCATGGGCCTGACCTGCGTAATTGTGGCCTATTCGCTCGGCTTCATCATCACGGGAGGCAAGGGATATGGCGGCGCCGGATACCGCGTTTATTCCATGAACCTGCTCGCACCTATCAATCCCGGCTGGTTTGGCTCAATCATGTTCCCGGCCCTTGTTCCCAATCTTGAGAAGGGACAATATGAGGGTTACGCCTATCTAGGCGCCGGCGTAATTGTGCTGGCGCTCATCGTAGCGATTTTCGCTCTGGCCCGTCGTGGCAAGCTGAAAGTCATCGACAAGCGATGGGTGATTCCTCTGGTCCTGTGCTGTTTGTGTTTAACACTGATGGCCTTGACAACCAGGATAATGGCTGGTTCGAGGGTGTTGGTGGATGTGGATCCAAACCAGACTTTGTCGCGGTTGCTTGCGCCATTGCGGTCGAGCGGACGCCTGTTCTGGCTGCCGTACTATACGATCCTTACGGCGCTGCTAGTGGCCCCGTATCTATTCATGCGGCGCTCGCATGCTAATACCCTGTTAGCGTGCCTGCTTGTGTTGCAGTTCGCCGATACGGCTCCGCTTCGCCGATGGGTGTATTCCGGAACGCACCTGACATATCCACAGCCTTTGAAATCCCCCATCTGGCGTCAGCTCGGTTCGGTTTACCAGAATCTTGTCGTGCTGCCTGCCTGGCAATGTGGTCCCCGGTTATCTCCGGGCGGAGTATACGGCTACCGATACTTCGGTTTCCTGGCGACCGATCAGAAGATGCGAACCAACAGTTACTACACAGCCCGCTACACCGGGAAAGCTCTAGAATTTCATTGCAATCGCTCGGATGCCGATCTGGCGAACCTTGCTCTGTCGCCAGACACTGCCTATGTCGTCACCCCTGCAATCGCGGCTCAAATCGAGAAGGCACCTACCGGGGCGGGAAAGTGCCACGATCTGGATGGTTTTATCTTATGTTCTCCGAAGACCGACTTTGGACTCAGTCCGCGACCCACCGAGCAAAATACAGACAACAACTGAACCCAGTAATCATTGAGGCTGCATGACGACTACCGCCACTATGCCGAGTTTGAACCCGTCTGAAACCAGACAATCCCCGGTCTATCGAGACCTGTTTTTAATCAGTTTCCTGATCCTGTTCTTCGAACTGACCTGTATACGCTGGTTCGGCAGCACGGTCGTGTACCTTACTTTTTTCACCAACATCGTATTGCTGGCGACGTTTCTGGGCATGTCCGTCGGCTGCCTGGCAGCGTCGGGCCGCCGGGACTGGACCCCGGCTGTCATCCCGCTGTTATTGCTGACCGTCGTAATGGCTTGCGGCGTTTGGTATCTGTTCACTCACGTCGTACCCTATCGGATTAACGTCGGTGGACAGGGATCGCCGCAGCAGGTCTATTTCGGCACGGAATACACGGGCAAGAACCTGTCGCAATTCTTCGTGCCCATCGAGCTGCTGGCAGGAGTTTTCTTCACATTGATTGCGCTGGTCTTTGTCGGTATGGGCCAAGTAATGGGGCGCGCATTCGACAATTCGCCCGATCGCCTGCTCGCCTATATCAGCAACATTGGCGGGAGCCTGGCTGGCATCGCCGCTTTCGCCCTGGCTTCATACTTCAGAACAACGCCCATCCTCTGGTTCACCCTCGCGCTGGTACTTTGGTTGTATTTTCTGCAGCGCCGGTCTCTCATCCAGGCAGCCGGATTGGTCGTCATCCTGACCCTCGTCGCTTTTACCGGACATTACGTCTCCGTGTGGGAGGCGATCCAGAAAGAATCCGTCCACATTCTGACCTGGTCGCCGTATTACAAGATCATGTACACGCCGCAAGCCAGACTTATTGAGACCAACAACATTGGCTATCAGACGATGGTGCCCATTCAAGAGTCTGGGCCGGCCTATGAACTGTTGCACCTGCTGAACCGCGATGCCGGCGGTAAGCCGTTTGAAGATGTGCTGATTATTGGAGCAGGTTCGGGAAATGATGTTGCGGCGGCCCTGGAAAACGGCGCCAAGCATGTGGATGCCGTTGAGATCGACCCGGCAATTTTCGGCATCGGCAAGGCTGATCATCCCAATCATCCCTACGCCGACCCCCGAGTGACAGTCCACATTGACGATGGACGCAGTTTCCTGCGCAAGACCACTCACAAGTACGATCTGGTGGTTTACGCTCTGGTCGATTCCCTGGTACTGCACTCGGGATATTCCAGCCTTCGCCTGGAGAGCTTCCTGTTCACCCAACAGGCTTTCGACGACATAGCCGACCGTCTGAAACCCAATGGCGTCTTCGCCGCCTACAATTTCTTTCGTCAGGGATGGATTGTTGGCCGGATTGACAAAATGGTGGAAGCGGCTTTTGGCGTCCGGCCGGTTGTTTTCTCCCTTCCCTACGTTGCGGCTATCCGTCCTGCGGACCCGCAAGGCGCCAATACCTTTTTCCTGGCCAGCCACAACTCATCCCGAATGGCGGCCATAGCCCGCGAATTCCAGCAGCAGCAGTCCTTTTGGATTAACCAGCGGCCGGCGTTGAACCAGTCGGTGAACGGTTTTGGTCCACAGCCGCCCTCGGCTCAGGAGGCCACTGCTTCGGAGTGGCACAGGATTGCACCGGCCAGCGTCGAAACCTCCGGCATAACTCGCCTGCCCAGCGACGATTGGCCATTCCTCTACTTGCGGGAAGCGAAAATACCCTCCCTGAATCTGCGGAGCATGGCTCTGATTGGCTGCCTTTCTCTGATTATTCTCTACGCCGTCGCGCCGGTGCGCCGGGTGCGCCCGAACTGGCAAATGTTCTTCCTGGGCGCAGGATTCATGCTGCTGGAAACTAAGGGCGTCGTGCACATGGCCTTGCTGTTCGGGTCCACTTGGCTGGTCAACTCGGTGGTCTTCTTCGCCATTCTGGTGATGATTCTCGCCAGCAATCTGTTTGTGCTGCTGGTAAAGCCGCAAAAGCTCTGGCCGTATTACCTGCTCCTGTCGGCCGCGTTGTTAGTCAACATCCTGGTGCCAATGAGCAGGTTTCTGGCACTGCCCGGATGGGGTAAGGTGGCCGTGTCCTGCGCCGTGATTTTCGTCCCCATATTCTTCGCGGGAATCGTCTTCGGCACCTCTTTCCGGGACAGTCGCCAACCCGACGTCGATTTCGGTTCCAACATCGCAGGCGCGATCCTGGGTGGCCTGGCAGAAAATCTGTCGTTAATGATTGGCTTCAATTACCTGCTGATTATTGCTTTGGCTTTCTATCTCCTCTCGGCCGTGCTGAAGCGACCTCTGTCGATTCCTAAGCTGGCGCCCGCGCCGTGAGACTGAAACACCGTCACGTCTGTGCTGGCCAGTGCCTACAAACCCGCTCACGCCGACAACCGCATGCGCGGCGAGGGCGACGTCCTCAGCGCGCGCGCCGACTACGCGCAGCGCAAGAGCGGCAACCTGCGCTGGCTGCTACGCAGCCGCTTCGAATGGATGAACCAGTACATCCGGCCTGACTCCGTCGGTGTGGATGTCGGTTGCGGCGCCGGATTCAGCCGCGAGTTCATTCGCTGCCGCGGCCTGTTGCTCACCGATCTCACCGAGCACGACTACCTGGACATCGGCGGGGTGGACGCGTTGCATTTGCCGTTCAGCGGCGAGTCGCTCGACTTCGTCATCGAGAGCAATGTAGTCCATCACTTGCCGCATCCCATCCGTTTTCTTGACGAAGCGCGACGGGTGCTGCGCAGCGGCGGATTTCTGCTGATGCACGAAGTGCAAGCCAGCCTGCTCTTTTGTGGCGTGCTGCGCGCCATGCGGCACGAAGGCTATTCCTTCGACGTGAACGTCTTCGACGAAAACTGTACCTGTACCGACCCGGATGATCCCTGGGCGGGAAACAACGCCATTCCGCGGCTGCTGTTCGACGATCACGTCGCCTTTCTGCGCTCACAGCCCGGGTGGCGCATCCTGCGCGATGAACCCTGCGAATGCCTCATGTTCCTGAACTCGGGCGGCGTTACCGCCAAGACCGCATATGTCCCTCTGCCCGCGTTTCTTTTGAAGGGCGTGGAGGTACTTGATAACATACTGGCCAAGGTCGCCCCAAATGTATTTGCTTTGGGCAGACGAATCGCGTTGCAGAAGGTTTAGCAGCGCAGGGAGAGTTTCACATCATTTCCATCGTCATTCCGATCTATAACGAGGAACTCCTGCTGGAGCGGCTGAATGCGGAGATCCACAGCGTTATGGACAGCCTCCGCGAGCCCTGGGAGGTGATCTATGTCAATGATGGTAGCGAAGACGGGTCGTTAAGCCTCCTCAGCCGGATTCATGAGACGCACCCGGGCACCGTGATCGTCGCCGACCTCTCCCGCAACTGGGGCCACCAACAGGCCATCTCTGCCGGCCTCTCGCTCGCCAAGGGAGATGCGGTCGTCATTATGGACGGCGATTTCCAGGACCCACCCGCCTTGATACCGGAAATGGTCGCGGCCTGGAAAGATGGCGCCGAGGTTGTCATCGCCCACCGAACAGCCCGCCGGGAACAAGGCTTGCGGCGGTTCCTTTATTCCATGTTCTACCGCATCCTGGGATACGTCTCGGACTATCCCATCCCGTTGAGTGTAGGCGTCTTTGGCCTGATGGATCGCAAGGTGTGCCGGGCACTTACCAGCCTCCACGAGACCAACCGGTATCTGCCCGGCTTGCGCTCCTGGGTGGGATTCCGGACCGTCTTCGTCGATTTCGAACGTCCGGACCGGGCACTTGGCAAACCGAAACAAACTCTGCTGCACCTGTTCAAGTACGGCTTCGACGCAATCCTCAGCTTCAGCTACAAACCCCTGCGGATGGGACTGGCCTTCGGTCTCATCATGGCCGCTTTCGCCAGCCTTGCCGGGCTTATGCTGGCCGTTATGCGAATCTTCCACTGGGGCATTTTTCGCGATAATGTCGTGATGGGCTATACCAGTCTGATGTGCGCCCTGCTTCTGATGGGCAGCATTCAAATTATCTGTACCGGAATTTTGGGAGAATATATCGGACGTATTTATGACGAAGTCAAGCGGCGCCCGCTGTTCGTCATCCGCTCAGTCTTGGAGCGCCGGCCCGAAACCGGGGATCTGTCGATGCAGTCGGCGGCAAGGCAGGACGCTGTGAGGTCTGGCCGGTAGGCCGGGAACGTCCGTCGTGCCCATTTCGGGAAATTAAAGTTCCGCGAATTTTCTGGCGTTGGGAAACTGAATTGCACTTAACTTTTCGCCCGACTTTTCACTACAGGAGATGTTCATGGGTTTTTTGAAGACCACTGGCCACCGTTTTGGAATCGCAGGAGAACTGTTCGCCTTCTTTTGGAGCAACAAGCGCTGGTGGATGACGCCGATCCTGATCACGCTTGGCGTTTTCGCGCTGCTGCTGATCCTGGCGCAGAGCTCGGCCATCGCTCCGTTCATCTACTCGTTCTTCTAGGGACCGCCATCTGGCCGTCTATCGCTTCTCGCTGGGCCGAGGTAGCGGCCCGAGGGCGACGCCGTGCGTCTGATGCCCGCCATCGAACCACTTACCAATAAGCCGGTTGAACCGAGTGCGACAAAGTCGAACCGGATGGGCTGGCCTGTCAAGCTGCTGATTTCGGTAGTTTGGCTTGCCCTGCTTCTCGAGATCGCTCCGCGCTTGTTCCTGGCGACCAACCTGCTCATCCATCAGCGCGTACGGCGGGCGGTGCTGGGCGACGATAATTCGTCGTGGAGGCTATATTGGGTATTCCTGCACCGAATCCACGAGGAGTGGACGGGAAAGTACTCCGCCTATCATCCGACCCGCGGTTGGGCGGTAATGCCAGACATTAAGAACATGACTCCGTTTGGCAAGGGGAAATTCGTTAACACCAATTCCAAGGGTCTTCGTAGCAACGCAGAGTACGAATACGCTCCCACGCCCGGCAAGCAGCGGATCCTGGTCTTGGGCGACTCGTTCACCTTCGGAACCGATGTTTCCGACGATGAAACTTATTCCCATGATCTGGAATCGGCCCTGCCCAATACCGAGGTCTTGAACCTCGGGGTTCAAGGCTATGGCCAGGACCAGATGCTGCTGTACCTGAAGGAAGAGGGCGTCAAGTACCGTCCGGAAATCGTAATCCTCGGATTTGCCTACATGGACACCAATCGCAACCTGTGGAAGTTCTTCGCCTTTGCGAAACCAAAATTCGAGGCGGCGCCGGACGGCCTCAAACTGACGAATGTTCCGGTGCCGATGCCGGAGCAGGTCCTTGCCGAGGAACCCTACCGCTCGAAAGCTCTTGATTCCGCCATCATCCTGCGAGAAAAGATCCGCTGGAAGCTGGGTATGAATGAGAGGCAGGCGAAGGAGCTGACCACACCGATCCTGAATGACATCGTCGCCACCACCCGCAGCATCGGGGCCGTGCCAGTTTTTGTTTACCTGCCGGCTTATGAGGAGGTTGATGACCTGAGCGACTCCATGTCGGAGCGCGAACGGTATCTGTATGACTATTGTCAAGCTCGCAATCTTGCTTGCCTCTTTCTTCGTCCGCGATTTGTGAAGGCGGCAAGAAACGGTGTCAAGCTGGAATCGCATTTTCACTGGACCGCCGACATGCATAAGATGGCAGCAGAAGAAATAGCAAATTTCCTTGTCGCGAGGGGACTGGTTCAGGAACCGCCTGTGTCAGTCAAGAACGGCGGGCAATTGGACCATACTCAATAATTCGTCGTGTTTTCATAAATTGGTTGGTGTCAGGGCACGACTTTTTAGTCGTGCCGGCCAGGCGTTTAGAAAACTCCGGCCTTTAGGCCCTGCAAGAAAACGCTCGACAGGGCCAGAGTAAGCTTTAAACCGCAATACTTCCGAGGAACGCTTTGTGAATATTCTGGGAATCTCCTGTTATTACCATGATGCTGCGGCCGCGTTGTTGCGCG
>JBKQKT010000624.1:0-3040 GCA_052147365.1 Candidatus Korobacteraceae bacterium
CGCGCTGCCGGAGTATCCAGAATGTGGGCTGCGCTTTCAACCTCCGCGATCAGTGCCGGGATACCAGCTTGGTGCGCTGCCCGTGCGGCCCGACTCAGCGCGGCCCGAGCTTCTTTTGTCCGCAACCGTCGCACTGCGATTCCCGCAACCACCAGCTCGTGGAAAGCCCGAGACGCCGGCGGGAAAGGATTCGGATCGAGGTCATCGACCAGACGCTCCGCCTCGTCGAGATGTCCGATCAGAAGAAGTCGCCGGACTTCAAGATAGCGCGCAAATCCGGCGTTCAACCGGTCGCCGTGCGCTTCGAGGGTCGACCGCGCAGCGTCAAGCAGTTTCGCGGGCCAGCCCAGATCGCGTGAGGCGAGGGCGATTTCAGCCTCGGCTACTATGCATCTCGCGCGGGCCACGGTTTCTTTGGGGCCGAAGGCGCGCGCACCGCGTCTCGGCAGTTCCTTCGCTCGCGCGAAATCGCCGAGCTGCGCCATCGCCATGCCGCGAAGCGCCAGTGCGGGCGCATCATCGCGCAGCGCGACCCGCTTCAACGCTCCGAGGGGATCGCCGGCCGCGAGTGCGCGAGCTGCAGCTGTAATCAGAGAATCCATCCGAATCCCGACACACTTGTCACTCCCACCCCTTCGACGTTCCGCGCTAAATATAGCGCATGGACATCAAACACCAAATCACATCGAAACGACCCAATGGAGCTCCAGTTTGTATGTAAGTTCACAGGTGCGGAACACAGAAACGCAAAAAAAATGAGATTCAGAGGAGGAACACATGTGCCCAGCATGCATCGAAAACACAGCACTGATGGTCGCCGCCGCCACATCCTCGGGAGGAGTTCTGGCGGTGTGCATCGGCAGGTTCAGAAAATTGTTCAAAGCGAGTGGTCTCGGTCAATTTCAGAAAACAAAGGAGAAATAATATGGCAACAAGCAAAGAGACAGATAGAGATGAGAGGCAACATAATATTGGGATGAAGACACCTCCCGTCTTGTCGCAGCAGGAGTGGGAGGCTGCGCGGCAGCAACTCCTCGTGAAAGAGAAGGCCTTGACTCGCTCCCGTGATGCGCTGGCTGCCGAGCGTCGACGAATGCCGTGGATGCTGATCGAGAAGAAGTACGAGTTCGAGGGCCCCAAGGGTAGGGTAAGCCTGCTTGACCTGTTCGAGGGCCGCAGGCAGTTGATCCTCTATCGCGCCTTCTTCGAACCAGGAGTCTTCGGCTGGCCTGAGCATGCCTGCCGCGGCTGCTCGCTGGGCGCAGATCAGGTCACGCGCCTGGCCCATCTGAACGCTCGCGACACCACCCTCGCCTACGCCTCACGCGCGCCGCAAGCGGACATTGCGCGCCTGAAGGCCCGAATGGGCTGGGAGATGCCCTGGTACACCATGACTGACAGCTTCGACGCCGACTTCGGCGTCGACCAATGGCATGGCCACAACGTGTTCTTCCGCGATGGCGACCGCGTGTTCCGCACCTACTTCATCAACAACCGCGGCGACGAAGCGATGGGGACCACCTGGAGCTACCTCGACATCACGCCCCTGGGCCGCCAGGAGACTTGGGAGGATTCGCCGGAAGGTTATCCCCAGACTCCTCCGTACAAGTGGTGGAACTGGCACGACAACTACGACGCTGAAGCCTCGCCGCACGCGAAGTGGGTCGATATCATAACCGACCCTCAAGCGGCCGCTGCCCGAAGGCGCGAGGAAGAGGCGATAGCAAGCTAAAAGAAGAGCGCTAAAAGAAACCTGGAGTTTTCGAAATTGGATATCAGCCTGAATGGCCGCTGACGGCCGCTCGTTCAATTCGCGTGCGGAACGGAGTATGGCAAAATTCTCCTGGTTGGCTGATCATTTTTGACAGATCATGTCTGACAGATCATGATCGGTTGACAATTGGCGCTGGCGATTCCGATGGCCGCGCCACAGCTTCGATGCCAGGTTCGCGCCCATGTCCCAGTCTCCAAATCCAGCCGCGTCGCAGCAGGTGGCGCCTTTGCTTGCGTTGGCCAGTGAGGCTCTCAGGGCCGGGCGACCCGCCGATGCGATCGCGCCCTTGCGCGATGCAGCAATGCTGCAGCCGTCCAACGCGATCATCCAGCACGACCTCGGCCTCGCCTGCCTCGAGGTCGGCCGCGTACCTGAGGCCATCGCGGCGTTACAACGGGCCGTCGCCAGTGACCCGCGCTATGCCGACACGTATTTCCGACTGGGAATCGCGTTGGAGAAACTGGGCAACATCGGCGAGGCAATCGCTGCATACGATCGTGCCACGAAGCTGTTCCCATCCTTGACCGAGGCGTGGTTCCGCGCCGGCGCCCTGTTCCACACACTGGGCTATCGCGAACAGGCGATCGGCTGTTTCCGGCGCGCGGCATCAACCGGAGACAGAAACAGCTTCAGCCGCCTCGGCAACGCGCGGGCGCTGCTGACCGAGGATCGTAATCAGGAAGCTGAACAGGTGTTGCGAGAGACGCTGGTGGCCGATCCGGCGAATGCCATGGCATACGATTTGCTGGGCAATCTCCTCACTGAGTTCGGCCGTTTCGACGAGGCCCGTGCATGCTTCGAACGCGCGATCGCGATCGCGCCGCTGCTGGCCGGAAGCTACTACGAACTGGTCCGGTGCCGCCCGATCACGAGCAATAACAATAAAAATAAAAATGACCACGGTCTGCTTCCTGCGATGCAAGCCGCCCTGGCCACGCCGGGACTGGACGCAGTGCAACGCCTCCGGGTTCACCTC
This sequence comes from Candidatus Korobacteraceae bacterium, assembly GCA_052147365.1. Lineage (GTDB taxonomy): Bacteria > Acidobacteriota > Terriglobia > Terriglobales > Acidobacteriaceae > Bog-257. Next base: position 2,751 of record JBKQKT010000624.1, read on the forward strand.
GCCATCGGCAAGGCGGCGGAGGATCTTGGCGACTACGCCTTGGCCATGCAGCATTTCGACACCGCAGACGCGGTGCGCCGGGGCACTGTGAATTTCGACTCGGCCGCGTTCTCCATCGAGATCGACCGCCTGATTGCCCGCTGCACACCCGAATGTATCGCCCACGCGCCAGAGCTCGGCAGCCCGGATGCGACACCGGTGCTGATCCTCGGCATGCCACGGTCGGGCACAACTCTCGTCGAGCAGATCATCTCCATGCACCCCGAGGTCGGGGCGGGCGCCGAGCTGCA
>JBKQKT010000625.1:0-4673 GCA_052147365.1 Candidatus Korobacteraceae bacterium
TGTCCAGGGCCCGGTGGAAGCCACCGCCATGCCAGCGAATGGTGTGGTCCGGGAGCCTGACGGTTCCATGGTGGCTTGGGTGACAACCGATCGCCGCCACTTTGTGCAAAAAATCATCAAGACCGGCCTGCGAACAGACGGCCAGGTCCAGATTCTCGAAGGTCTGCAGCGGGGAGAACTGGTGGTTAGCGATGGGGCGGTATTTCTCAGCAACATGCTGGAGGCGCCACCAACGGATTAGCCCAGGCCATTCATAAGACCCGCCATGTTCAAATCTCTCATCGCATTTTGCCTGAGCCGCCGCGCCATCGTGCTGTTGGGACTCCTGCTGTTTGCTGGCGCCGGCTTGGTTGCTTTCAAGCTGCTAAACATCGAGGCGTATCCGAATCCAACACCCGTCATCTTGGAAATCACCGCGCAGGCGCCGGGCCTCTCTGCCGAGGAGATGGAACGCTACTACACGCGCCCCATGGAGATTGGACTCTACACGACGCCAGGCATCGACGTCATCCGCTCGACCTCGTTCTACGGCCTGTCCTTCGTTCGCGTCAGCTTCAAATACGGGGTGGATTACTACTTCGCCTACAGCCAAGCTTCGGTCGCGATGCAACAGAACGTTAGCCTGCCAGGCAATCTAGTGCCGACGATCCAAGCTAACAGCTCGACCGGGGAAATCTATCGTTATCAGGTGGTCGGTCCGAAGCACTTCGGAATCACCAATCTTCGCACGGTTCAGGACTGGATCGTCGCGCGGCGGCTCCTAACCATCCCCGGTATCGCAGCCGTCAACAGTTGGGGCGGCCCTACCAAGGAATTCCAAGTCGAGGTGGATCCGTACAAGCTCGAAGCCTACAACGTTACGGTACCGCAAATCCTGACAGCGCTGGGCAACGCAAACATCAACGTGGGGGGACGCGAAATCCGCATTGGCCAACAGTCGATCAACATCCGGGGTGTCGGTCTGATTGATGATGGCGGCAGTGACGATTTGACCGAAGGTTACAAGGTCGAGGACATCGAGAATGTGGTCCTGACGCAAGAAAACGGCGTCCCGGTGCTGATGAAGGATGTTGGGAAGGTCTCGGTCGGCTACAGACCAAGGCTCGGCATTTTAGGCCGCGACCAGCAGGACGATGTCGCGGGAGCGATCGTGGTACAGAGGCGAACGGAGAAGACCGCCGACATGATTCCGAAGGTCAAGGCGGCCATTGACAGCTTGAATCATGACGGAAGCCTGCCGCCGGGGGTCAGGGTTGTTCCTTATTACGACCGCTCATCGCTGATCACCCTGACCACGCACACGGTCCTGCACAACCTGATTTTCGGATGCCTGCTGGTCTTCTTGATCCAATGGATTTTCCTCGGTAATCTCCGCAGCGCGATCATCGTTGGATTGAACATTCCCTTCGCTCTGTTCTTTGCCACCATTCTTCTGGTGGTTCTGGGGGAAAGCGCGAACCTGCTGTCGGTGGGTGCAGTAGATTTCGGCATCATCGTGGATTCTGCGGTGATCCTGGTCGAGAATGTCTTCCGGAATTTTCAGCGGAATCCGGAAGAAAGACAGGCTCTGCTTCAGCGTCTGGCGCAGGGGGCCTGGGGTCCCGACCCGACAAGAACCTCAGATCATGACGCTTCCGCCCAGGAGTGGACGGATCGTTTGCGGCTGATTCTGATCAGCGCGGTACGGGTGGACAAGGCAGTTCTCTTCTCTGCGCTCATCACCGTAGCCGGTTTCGTGCCGCTGTTCACTATGCAGGGAGTCGAGGGTCAGATCTTCGGCCCCATGGCCCGCACTTACGGTTACGCACTAGCCGGGGCGCTAATTGCAACCTTCACCATCACGCCCGTGCTTGCGTCCATACTGCTCCCTGAGCACGTGAAGGAAGACGAAACGATAGTCGTGCGGCTGTTGCATCGTCTTTACAATCCCGCGCTGCGCTTTGCGCTTGCTCACCGTCCCCTCACGGTTGGCATCGGCATCGCCTTTCTCGCCATTTCCGCATTTCTGGGATTGCGGCTCGGCAGCGAATTCCTCCCGCACCTGGAGGAAGGCAATTTCTGGATTCGCGCTTCCATGCCGATCACGCTCTCGCTGCAAGATGGCGAGGCGGCCACGAGAAAAATGCGCGAGATTCTTCTGCGACATCCCGAAGTCATTACGGTGGTTTCTCAGCATGGCCGCCCAGATGACGGCAGTGATGCCGCCCCGTTCTCCAACGTCGAGCTATTCGCACCGCTAAAGGCTTTTGACCAGTGGCCACGGGGCTTAACCAAAGAGAAGTTAACTGAGCAGATTCAAGCGGAGTTTGGTAACGAGTTGCCGGGGGTCATCTTCAATTTCTCCCAGTACATTCAAGACAATATCGAGGAAGGGATCTCCGGTGTCAAAGGCTCCAACTCGGTCAAGATCGTCGGCCCCAATCTCGAAATGCTGACGAACCTGGCCGAACAGGTCCGGAACCAAATGAGCCAGGTTCGCGGTATTGCCGACCTCGGTATCTTTCCCGTACTGGGGCAGCCAAACCTGAATATCAAAGTGGACCGTGAGAGGGCCGCGCGCCACGGCCTCAACTCCGGTGATGTTAACTCGGTCATACAAGCGGCTACGGGGGGAGCGGTAGCGACTTCAGTTCTGGAAGGCGAACGGAATTTTGATCTCGTCGTCCGTTACACGCCTGAATACCGCGACAGCATCGAACAGATCCGCAACATCAAAGTGGCCTATGCAACCAGCAATGGCGCCAATGCCTACATACCGTTGAGCGAATTGGCCACTATCACTTTAGATACGGGAGCGGCCTGGATTTATCACGAGAGCGTGCAGCGCTTTATTCCAGTCAAGTTCAGCGTTCGTGGCCGCGACCTTGGCGGCACTGTCGAGGAGGCGCAGGAGCGAATCGCAAAGAACGTCAAGCTTCCACCTGGATACCGGCTGCTTTGGGCGGGCGAGTTTGGAGACCTTCAGGAAGCCAAGAAACGCCTGGAGATCATTGTGCCGATCAGCTTCATACTGATCGCCGGCGCGCTCTACAGCTTGTTCAATAACTTCCGGGACTCCATTCTGACGCTTGCGGGTATCCCGTTCGCAGTTGCTGGCGGCGTGTTGACGCTCTATGTTACCGGTCTCAATCTCAGCATCTCCGCTGCCATCGGCTTCGTTTCGCTCTTCGGCGTGTCCGTCATGGACGGCATCCTGATGATTACTTTTTACAACCAGGAAAAGGCCCACGGTCTGGCGCCGGTAGATGCAATGTACCGCGCCGCCACCACCCGCATGCGCCCCTTGTTGATGACATCCCTTTCAGCGTGCATTGGCCTGCTTCCCGCAGCCATTTCCACGGGTATTGGCAGCCAGGTGCAGCGTCCGTTGGCCACTGTGATCGTGGGCGGCATGCTGGTCGGCCCCGTCATGCTGCTGCTCGCGGTGCCCGCGCTCAGAATGATCTTCCTGGGACGTGAGAACGGCAGGACACCAGAGGTTGAATCCAAATGAAGACTGCTGGTCTCGCTCTCATGACGATTGGTTTTACCGTGTTGATGTCTGGGACAAGCTATGCAGCTACCTCCAGTTCAGCGGCCCGGCAAGGCTCGCCCGCGACTTCCGAGGATACAGCGAGTAATCGTCCGCGCGCCGCGCACTTGGCGACGGCTGATGGCGGGAAACATCGGTCTGGCGAAAAACCCTCTGGTGAACAACCAGGCAACCGCCGCTCTTCGGACAAGAATCACACGCCTAGTCAGGCGAGCCTTTCCAAGGCCAATCATCCTGATCGTATTCCGAGTCGTCAGGAGCATTCCGCCTCTGGAAACGCCAGGAATCTTCATGAGCCGGGTTCAGATAAACCCGCTGGCGCTGCAAACTCGGGGTAATCCAAAGCGAAATAGCGAAGAATACCCTGCCTGTTCGACCGTCAAGTGTCGTCCGACCAACCGCGCCATCGCTCGACAATGTGCGCCATCGCAGCCCTAACTCAGCGGTCGTTGGTGGATCGGCGAGCTCAGCTACAAGAAATGCCGGGGCGATCAATGGAACTCGCATGACCCGCAAGCCTTAAGGAATTAACTGGAATGATTCACACTCGCAAATCGCGCCTTGCCAGATCTATCGCGATCTCGGTGCTGCTGCTCACCACAGGTTGCGTGGTTGGGCCTAACTTCAAGAGGCCTGCTCCTCCGGATGTCGGCGGTTATACACCTACCCCAATTTCGACCGCTACCAGCACGAGCAACGTCGCCGGTGGAGAGGCGCAACACATTGTTGAAGGGCGCGACATTCCGGGAGAGTGGTGGACATTGTTTCACTCGAAGCCACTCAACGATTTAATCGAGCGCTCGCTCAAAGCCAATCCCGACCTCAAGGCGGCACAAGCGGCACTGCTAGTTGCAAGAGAGAATATGCTGGCACAACGGGGTGCTTATTATCCCAGTATTGCGGGCGGTCTTTCGGCGACCCGGGCGAAATCATCTAGTGAACTTTCACCTGTAACCAACACCAGCGCCTTGAATTACAGCCTCTACACGCCGCAGGTCAGCGTCTCGTATGTACCGGACGTTTTCGGTCTGAACCGGCGAACCGTGGAATCTTTGAAAGCCCAGGGGCAGCAGGTGCGTTTTGCCCTGGCCGCGACGCATATCACGTTGAGCTCAAACGTCGCCGCCGCAGCCATACAAGA
>JBKQKT010000626.1:0-3627 GCA_052147365.1 Candidatus Korobacteraceae bacterium
CGGGAACAGCGTGCCGGACTTCAGCCCGGCATTGCGGCTGATGTCGTATCCATATCTCCACCCCAGCGGAGTTTGCAGGAATTCATTGAGTACCGACAGGGTCTGAACCGACATGCGCACAACATAAGTCTACATATGTAGACCGATACGTCAAGGGGGCCGTGCCCACAAGCTCATCGCCTACCGCGCAAAGATGGGTGACGCCTTCGCGAGCGCGGCGGTGTTTACCGATTTCGGTTTCGACATTCCCCTTACGTTCCCATTCTGGTAATGTTTTTTCGACTCCTGACTGAGACTCTGAATGAACAGTTAGCACACGCGAAGTTGCTCTGACCTGCTCCGCAGGACGGTCAACTCGGGGACCGTCGAGAATTCCGCGGACGCACTGGAACGCATTCTGGCGGGAAGGTCCAACTTTCTGCCAACCGCTATCGGGGCAATGGCATGACCTAGAAGCCAAAAGGATGTGCAAGCTGCGGAACCGACACTCGGCCAGAACCTACATCAAGACAACTGCGTTGTAGACCATGTGGAGCACCACGGCCGGCGCGAGGCGGCCGCCCTTCTTGAACAGGACTTCGTTGGTAAGGCCCACCAATGCCACAGGAAGCCATGCCAGCGGGGGGTGATATATGGCGAAGAAAGTCGCACCGCCGAGCAGAGCCCGCCAACCTCCCCATTCGAGATCCAAGGCTCGAAACAGCAAGCCGCGGAACAGATACTCCTCAGCAAAGGGAGCGAAGATGACTGCCATCACCGCATAGGACACTTTGAGGTGAGGCACATTGGTCATCTGCTCCTGCGATTTTCGAATCAGTTCACTTGTTACCGGCAGACGGGCCAGCACAGCGGAATATCCGTGGGCAAACAACCCCAGGATCACGCCGCCGACAGCTCCCGCCAGGAGCAGCAGCATCAGCTTGCCACTGGAGTTCTCATCGGCAGCCCGCCAGCTTTGCGATTCGCCCACTCGAGAGGCCGGCCAAGTCCAGACATCCCGCAGGGACACGCCACGGCGCTCCAGAAAGTACGCTACCGCTGCACAGACCGTGATGGCGGAGGCGGCGTAGGCCGTTGCCCTGGCCAAGGCGATGTTGTCGCGGCCGAAAAACACGATGAGGACAACGGTCGCGACCGCCGCGCCATCCACCAGAATGCTGATCGCAATCATGGCGTGCATGAGTGTTGGCGGAGGCGGCAGGGTTTCGGACCAGGGATCGAACAAGTACGGCAGGCGGGCCCGCAGATTCTGCCACATGGCAGCGGCAGTCATATAGGAGTACACAATGCCCATGATGGCGACCTGCCACTGCTGTGTTACCACGCCGATGGTGAAGGTCAGCATACCGAGCTGGGCTGCCCCCCGGCGTCCCAGCGGAACCCGTTCCGGTTGCCCTGATGAGGAAGGCGCCGACACCAACGTCACGCTCTTCTCCGACATGCTGTGGCCGAAGAAGTACCAGCCCACCGCCACCAGAGCGATCTTCCAGATTTGCGATGGAAAGAGAAATGCCGCGTACGCCAGTATGAGCAGGACTACGGCTGAAGCCACGATATTCCAGAGCCAAGCCTTGGATTTCAGAAGGCTTTCCAAACCTCTCGGCCAAGTCAATGGAATCCAAAGCGCATTGCCCTCAGAGAGCAGCGACTTGGGCCCGAGTACCCAGAGGAAATAGGTTCCGAACAGGATGGCCGCTCCGGCGAGATAGTTCCACCCGCTTTGGGCATAGTGCAGCAGGCCACGAAGGTTAAAGAGCTGTACGCCGGCGATGGTGAGAGGAATCAGGATCGCCTGTACGATGGCACTGCGATCGCGGATGAACCACAAGAACTCCTTGCGATATAGCGGGTCCCTGCCGAACTCAATTCTGTGTGATTTGGCCGAGACGGGACGAGCGCCGAAGTTCCCACTGAGACCCTGCCCCGAGGACCAAACCGTGAACCAAACCGCCGAGGCCACGATGATCGCGCTCGCCGCCCAGGACGCAGCTACTCCCGAGACAAAGGAAAATGAGCCGTCAACACGGCCGCCGACGAAGAGTCTCAGCCAGGGCCATCCTATGACTGTCAAGTACGGAAGGAACGTCGAAACAGCAGTAATCATCGTGCGCAGGGCGAAGATCCACACGACCGTCAGCATTGTGGACGTATAGCCAATCCATCCCATGAGGCCGATCATCGCCCCGCGACTACGCGGCGAGAAACGGAGCATGATCGCCATCTCCAGTGCTTTGCCAAGGCACGCCGCCGCAATGGTCGCAGGTATTCCGACCAGCACGACTGCCAACGAGCCTCGAGCGAAGCCATACACCAACCCGTACAGCACGCCCGCAAAGAGCGGCGTGCCCCAGTAGAAAGGACTGCCTGGTATGGGTGATAGCATCTCCGCAAGAAAAATGGCTCCAGGAGGAGCGGGATGGGAGAAGAGCCATTCCCAGATAGGATCGCGCCGCCGCTGCACGTCAAGGTCGAGGCCTTCTCCCTGACAAACCAGCATCACAAACCACGCGATCAGCGCCCACGAGCCCAGCATCGCGGGGAGCGGGCCAAAGGTCGTAAAGCCGGCAAGCGTAAACGCCGCTGTCCAGGACCGGGTAATGAAGTCCCTGGTACCGTGTTGCTGAAACAACGTGCGCAGCCTCGTTTCGATCGCCCCTGCATCGCCGCCGTAGGTATCATGGATACGACGCGCCTCGGAAGCATAATCCAGGGGGGCCTTCGATCTGTCGAGGGGCGGCTCGGCTTCCGCGGCTTGTTTCTCGGCTCTTATCGCCTCCTGAAAAAAGTCAGGACTGACTGCCATCTTTCTCCAGCGCTGAATTTGAAGATGCTCGCCCTCATCAACAGCCATCCCCACGACGAAGGCTGCGAGGACATTGACAATCGCCGCGAATACAAGTGTCACGACAAAAAAAAGGCAGCCTGCATTCCTCTTCAGCGAACGGCGGCCGGTGCGACGGTGAAGCATCTGCCTTTGCCGTTCCTTTCTTTCAAGACCGCGTTTTCGAGCTACGCCCAGCAGGAGGCGTACCGTCTCCCAGAAGCCCGGTTTGTCGGAGGACGTGTCGCTCATCGTTGTGCCGGCCGCGCCGTAAGTTTCAGGAAAATGTCTTCCAGGCTGTCCTCCCCGAAGTTGCTGCGAAGCTCTTCCAGTGAGCCCTTCGCCACTACTGTCCCTTCGTTGATGATGACGGCGTGAGAGCACAACCGGGTAACATGGTCCATGAGGTGGGTTGAGAAGAGGACAGTAGTACCGTGTGCAGCCTTCTCGGAAATCAGATCGTAGAACAGGTGAACGGATTCGACGTCAAGCCCATTCGTAGGCTCGTCCAGCACCAGGAGCTTGGGATCGTGCAGCATAGCCAGCAGCAACCCGAGCTTCTTTTTCATTCCCCGCGAGTAGTCTTCGGCGTAATTGTCGATGTCCTCCGCCAGCCTGAGTCTCGCGATGAGCGCCGTGATGGAGTCCATTGTGAGTGAGTCCATGGTCCGACGCACATCCAGGCCATGCATGGCCGCACTCAACTCAAGCACCTCCCGGCCCGACAGATAGGAATAGAAGGTTGGCTCGTCCGGAAGGAAGCCGATGAGCCGCTTGACCTCAACCCGGTCCTGGAAGGCGTCGAG
>JBKQKT010000627.1:0-3572 GCA_052147365.1 Candidatus Korobacteraceae bacterium
CGAAAGCGAAGCGTATCGAGATCCTGAGCGCGCACGAAGCGCTGCTTTGCCTCTGCAAAATCACCGAGAGTCCACAGGCAACGAGCAATGCGAAACTGGAGTTCCGCATACTGAGGATCGATATCTGCTGCCGAGAGATACAGCTTCAGAGCCTCAGCGTACGCTCCTGCGTACTCGAGATCGGCACCACTCTTAACCAACCCCTCCCAGGAATGCAACTCATCCTCCCGAATGCCTTCGCGGTGCAGCGAAGCAAAAGGAGCACAATCCTTTAAGTTCGTGGCTCCGGTGCTGATCAGGACTTGAGCCCCCGAATGGCGGGCGACCGCGACAATATCGCGTAAGTTGGTTGCGAAATTCGCGTACACCGGCCTCATCTGTAGGGAGTCGGCGCGGACCTGCCGGTCGAGAAACATTTCCATGCCTCTCCACCCCGGCGTGTTTTTCTGGCTCGCGCTAGTGACCTTCCCGACAAGCTGACCCACCCTCGTGGAATTGAAAACAATTCTGGCGCGAATAGCTGGGAGACTCAAGTCCAACGGCGTCAATACTGTTCCTGGCCCAAAAGGCCCGACAACTTCCGTGTTGCCAGCGTAAATAACAAAGAGGTCGGGCTGGTAGTGCACCAGGTCCTTGACCAGGGGCAGAAGCGCATGCGAATTGATAGCAGTGATGCCGGTGTTGATAACCTCGAACTTTGCTGAGGGGTAGCGTACTCGGAGCATCATCTCCAGGTATCGGGCAAATCCGTAGCTAGGATCGGGATCCCCAAAGGCGACCGACTCGCCTAATACGAAGATCCTATAGGTTCCCGGCGGTTTTCTCGCGGGAATCACGAACGGCCGAGGTGCTCGGGACATGCCTGGCGGGAAAAAGGGCGCGGAGAAAGATGGGTTATCGCAATAAGCAGGGCGGCCATGATCTGTGCAAGGGAGCGTAGCACCGGTTGGCATTCCAATCCCGCAGACGCGCAGCGCTACCTCGGCGACCACGAGGAGACAAATGGGGGCCAGAACGGTGGTTGCCGAGACAGCCAACCAGCGGCGACCGCGATCCTTCGGTACTACCGCCGTGATTTGCGAACCTGCAGGTACAGTCATCTTCTCAACTAAAGTCTTGGGATTATGAGGCCGATGGGGTCTCACCGGGACGTAAACGGCAATTGTCATGCCATGGGCAGCGGTTCATTAAGTACTTGAAGGAGAGTCATTTAGGGCATTTTTGACAGGATTAACACGAGCGACAGAGGGTCAAAACGCACGCTGAGTGAGGGGAAATGCTCGATTTAGGACTACAAATAGGCAGCGCACGCACGAGACGCTCATATGAAGCTGAAAGGAAAGACGGCAGGAGTATGTTGGCGGCGGTAGGCCCGATGATGAATCCGCAAGAAAGATCTGCCGAGTCTCGGTGGGCGATTGCGAAGAAACTGACAACCGCTGAGCAGGTTTTAGAAATTGCCATACATCATCTGCGCGGCGCTTGCGCCACGTGACAGGGTAACGATCCAGACGAAAAGCAGGGTCAGCACATAGAGCGGTGGGAGCCAGAACCATCGCCAACGAGCCAGTAGCGCCACCGGTCCGGTGGGTGAGCCTGCGGGTGCGGCTTGAGCGTCACTCCCTTCAGTCGAATAGCGACTCAGCCCGTCGATGGTAAACAGCGCAATCGTGTAGCCCACGGCTAGCGCGAGCACCAGAAAGTAGAGACTGCCGGTCAGAAAGTGTATCCGATAGGTCGATGGCGACAGAATCGCGGCCAGCATTTGACGCGCTTGGTGCAGAGAGTTGGCACGGAAGAAAATCCATCCTAGACTCACAAGACTGATCGTGGAAACCCACGAGAGCACAGACCATAAGATTCTGGGAGGCGTCCAGTCGAACCTGCGCTCCAGCCCTTCCACTTGTCGGTGCAAGAGGAGAAGCAATCCCTGATAGGCGCCCCACAAGAGAAACAGGATGCTTGCCCTGTGCCACAGTCCAAACAAAACCATGGCAATCAGCAAGCTGAGATTTCGCCACCACGATTCACGGCGCAAGCGCATCAGCGGGAAGAAGACGTAGTCGCGAATCCAGAAAGAAAGAGACATGTGCCAGCGTGTCCAGAAGATCGATGGGCTGGTCGATACAAACGGCCGGGCGAAATTTTCGGGGATGGTGAAGCCTAGCGCCTGGGCTGCACCAATCGCTATGTGTGAGTACCCAGCGAAGTCAAAGAACAACTGCAGGCCGTAGCCGAACGCGAGGCACCAGACGTCCGGACCGCTCCAGTTAGCAATGCGATCGAAACCGGAGATGATGCCATCGCCTGCCAGAATTCCCTGCCCCAACAATTTGGCCAGTTGCATCATGAGCACGCCGGTGGCGATGCGCCGGCTCCCACGTGCGATGTCATCCCAGCGCGTGGCGCTTCCTGAACGGAATTGCGGAAGCATCTCGGACATGCGGCAGATTGGCCCGGAGATAGTGACAGGAAAGAAAACCAGATAGAGCGCAAATTCGAGGAATGATGGCTCGACTTCGTCGGCTTGATAAACGTCAAACAGGTAGCTCATCGCCTGGAAAGTCCAGAACGAAATGCCTAGGGGCAACGCGAGGTGCGCGAATCGCTGCAAAGAGGACCAAGGGAGTCGGACCGCGGCTTCCGGCAGGTACTTGAAGGTACTCAGCAGCGCAAGATTCAGAAAAATTCCGATGGACAGAGTTGCACCAGAACGCGTCCGGCGAAGCCATTTCCCTACAAGATAGTTCACGACCGTCGAGGCAATGAGAACGGCGGCGAACCAGACTCCCCACGTTAGATAGAGCGCATAGCTTGCGATCAGGAGCGTAGCCTGCCTGATTGGCCGCGAGCGGACCTTTGCCAAGATTACGGCGCACAGTAAGAAAGCCAGAACGTAAGAAATGATCCGAAACAAGTTTCCTCCCTGTCCTTTTCGATCGAGTTAACTGCCAGGCGCTTCAATGTCTCGCGGCGAATTCTATTCGAGACCAGCGATGCAAGAATAAACGGGGCGCGCAGGCCGTTACAAGAATACAGGTGTGATCCGGCTGCACTTCTCATACGCTACACTAATGTGTGATCCCATACCGTAATCTCATCGAAGCCCTCGAGGCGGCTCCCAGCGAACGTCCATTCGTCACGGCTTGGGTCAACGAAGACGAACAAGAGACAGTCACATTTGGGGAGTTCCGCCGACGCGCGCGTCTGCAGGCCGGAGTACTCCGCGCTAATGGCGTGACCAGTGGGGATCGGGTGATCATCATCATGCCGCAGGGCATCCTGACGATGACCGTCTTCATTGGAGCGATGATACTCGACGCGGTACCGGCCCTTATCGCCTACCCCAATGACAAGGTCGAGCCATCCAAATACCGATTCGGAGTGGCAGGAGTGACGGCGAACCTGAACGCCAAGGTTGTCGTGATTGACGAAGAGTTTCCGAATGAAATACTCGGGCACGTGGCGCTAGGCGAGGAGACGAGGCTGCTTCGAGTTGGCGACAACAGTGGTCCCGGGCGAGAGGAACCCCTGGATTCTCCTGCTCAACGCGATGGCGTGGCGTTCATTCA
>JBKQKT010000628.1:0-11689 GCA_052147365.1 Candidatus Korobacteraceae bacterium
ACTGATGGTGAAATCGGTCTGCGGAAACCTTCTCTTTAGAGGAGCACGTGGGTGGCATTAAGCAAAGTCTTGCCGAGACCGTAAAAGATGGGCAGAGAATCAGGAGTTTGAGGAGTAGCAGATGCCAAGCAAATTCTCATTGGTGGTGCTGAGTTCAGTTTGTCACTGGCCTGATCGCGCCGGCCCAATCCGACAATCGCGAATATCCGCAGCACTTCTTAAAAGGATGAACTCGCAATGTTCAGCATAAAGCACAAACTCTTAATTGGTATGATATGCGCAGGTTTCGTCGCTTCTCCGGCCGCGTCCGATGGAGCTGAGTTGAAGGACGAGACCCTGAAGACGTGGGATGCGTACATCCAGACGGTAAATTCCCAGATGCATGGTCGCCTCCAAGGCCCCTTCCTCTGGGTTGACGAGGACCCGGACCGTGTCACTAGCGTTCGCGCGGGTAAGATTGTGGTCTCGCCAGTTGGCAAGAAGGTCCCCAAGCCCGTGCCGTCCGGATTAATCCACGATTGGATGGGGGCGGTCTTTATCCCCGACGTCCGGCTCGGAGACGTTTTGTCAGCGGTCCGTGATTACGGTCACTACAATGAATTTTACAAACCTACAGTTGTCGATGCCAAGCCGCTCGGTACTGAAGGGAGCTGCGACAAGTACTCGATGCGCGTGGTGAACAAGGAGACTGTAGCCGAGACTGCGCTCGACACTGAATACCAAGCCTGCTATCTGCAGCTCGACGAACTACGTTGGTACGGCACCGCGCACTCCACGCGCGTGCAGGAGATTCGGCACTACGGCCGGCCTGACGAGCAGGAACTTCCACCGAACCAGGGCACCGGCTACATCTGGCGCCTCTACAGCCTTGCCAGGTTCGAGGAGAGAGACGGCGGCGTCTATATTGAACTGGAGGCGATTGCCCTCAGCCGGGACGTCCCGGTTGCGTTGCGCTGGGTGGTCGATCCGATTGTGCGCAGGGTCTCGAGGAACACGCTGCTAATCTCTCTCCAACAGATGGAAGAGGCTGTGCGCTCAACAGCAGCAACCGCTAAGCGAACACCAAAACCGTCCATAATTGCCGCCAGCCGTGCCGAAGGCGCGACCACTTCGGCACGCCGGATAGCAAACGGCTATGCCCCACGCCAGAGGCCTTGACCACGAGCGGAAACGGGTTGCTGCAGCGCTTCTTGGTACCCCACGAGTTAGTGTCAACCAGCCAGCATTTCGCCGAACCTCTAGCAGAGGCGGGTGCTCGGCCGAAGCAAGCAGCCGGGCTCTGACAGAGGCATAAGTCCTAGCGTGAATGACTTGCGAGATGGTCGGCTTCCATTAGCGCTTGGCCTCTCACTTGCGAGTTATAAGGCGTGCATCAGGTCTGCATATTCGGCAAGCGATGGCTACTGCTGTTCGCAGCTTTCGTTGTCTTCTGTGGGAGTGTCTTTGCCTCGGGTCCGAATGACGGCAGGATCTTTTCGATCGCCTTGACCGTTCTCGACGAGAAGAACGAGCCCGTCCCAGACGCCACAGTAGAGGTTCGCTCCGGCGATAAGCTCCTCGGTACCTCGGCGACTGACAGTTCGGGCAAGATCAACCTCAGTCTTCCAAGTGTGGGAGGTTACGCGCTGGGCGTTAGCAAGAAAGGCTACCTCAACACTGGCACGATGATCGAAGTCAGCGCTGACAAACCTGTCCAGGACATCGACGTTGTCATGAGCAGCGCAGCTCTCAGTCAGCAAAGCGTCACGGTGACCGCCGAATCGACCAATCCGGTCACTGAAATCCAGGGCAGCCAGGAGACTTTGCCTCTGGAGCAGGCAAAGATCAGTTCGACGCGTCCTGCAACTCTTGCCGATACATTGCCTCTTATACCGGGGATCGTGCGCGCTAAAGACGGCAGCGTGCGCATCGCGGGCTTCGGTGAAGATCACAGCGCATTGCTGGTCAACTCCGTTGATGTCACCGATCCTGCCACCGGCAGTTTCGGGCTGAGCGTGCCCATCGACACCGTGCAGACCGTTCAAGTTTCCGTCATGCCTTACCTGGCGCAGTACGGGAAGTTCACTGCTGGTGTAGTTTCCGCCGACACTCGTCGCGGTGGCGATAAATGGGACTACAGCTTGAACGATCCTTTTCCCGATTTCCACATCCGCAGCGGTCATCTGGAGGGCGTCGCCGATGCTTCTCCCCGATTCAACCTGAGCGGGCCTCTAATCAAGGGCAAGCTGTATTTCGTTGAAGGCGTCGAGTATCTGTTCAGCAACCAGGAAGTTCGGACGCTGCCCTATCCGGAGAATCTGACCAAGTCGACCGCCTTCAATTCTTTCACACAACTTGACGCCATTCTGACCCCCAAACAGACACTGACCGCCAGCTTCCATTTCGCTCCTCACAATTTGCGCTATACCGGTCTCGACTACTTCAACCCGCAGCCGGTGACGCCAGATGCGAACTTCCACGAGTCCACGGCGACGCTGACTCATCGCTGGCAGATCGGCGACGGCCTGCTGCAAAGTACCTTCGCCGGCACTGCCGTTTCGAGCGAGGTTTGGCCACAGGCTAACGCGGACATGGTCCTCACGCCAGTGGGCAACCAGGGAAATTACTTCAGCAACAACTCACGCAGCGCCACCCGCTTTGCATGGCTTGAGAGGTGGACGCCGCGCACCTTGCAGTTCCACGGTCAACACCTGCTTCAGATTGGTTCCGCAATCGAGCACAGCGAAAATGACGGGGGCTTCCGTGGCAATCCAGTGACCTTGCAGAATGCCAACGGCCAGCTCTTACAACAGATCCGTTACGTCGGGGGAAAGCCATATCACGTTTCTGATACCGAGCCAGCGGTTTACGCACAAGACCACTGGATACTCAATCCCCATCTTGCGGTTGACGCTGGAATTCGGTTGGAAGCGCAGACCATTACCTCCACCACAAAGGCGGCGCCGCGAGCCGGTTTCGTGTGGTCGCCGGGTGACTCGGGGAATACCGTGATCCGCGGCGGCATTGGCGTCTTTTATGACTCGGTGCCGCTCGATGTCTATGCCTTCAACAGCTATCCGAATCAAGTCATCACTACCTACAACGCGCAAGGCTTGCCTGTGGGACCACCGGTTCGCTATCTCAACATCACTGCCGCGTCAGCAAATTCAACCTTTCCGTTTATCGACCGGAACTCACAGAGCGGCAACTTCGCTCCGTACAGCACGGCGTGGAACATCGAATTTGAACGCAGGGTAAAACGGTGGTTGGTGTTACGCGCCAAGTACCTGCAAAGCCACGAGCAGGACATGATTACGCTGCAGCCCGAAATCATCCAGAACCAGCCGGCATTTGTGCTGAGTTCCTCGGGATGGGCGCAAGCCCGGCAGGCTGAATTCACGGCTCGCATAGGGTCCGCCGCGCCGCGCCAGTTCTTCTTCTCCTACGTGCGGCAATATGCATACGGTAATATCAACGACGCGGGCTCCTACCTGGGGAATTTCCCTTCGCCGGTCATCCAACCGAACCTGGTCGCCAGCCTGCCCAGTGAAATACCCAACCGCTTCCTGCTTTGGGGGACCTACGGCAATCTACCGAAGAAACTTACCTTGTCTCCGCACATTGAGTACCGTAATGGGTTTCCTTACCAGCCGACGAATGTTTATCAGCAATGGGTGCCTGTGGCCGGTCCGCAGTCCCGCTACCCGAACTACTTCTCGCTGGACATGCGCGTGTCGAAAGATCTGCAGGTGAATCTGCAGCACGCGGTGCGCCTGTCGTTGACAGTTCGTAACTTGACCAACCATTTCAATGCACTGGAAGTGCATTCCAACCTCGCCGATCCCCAGTATGGGAAATTCTTCGGCAACTATGATCGCAAGTTCCTATTCGACTTCGACTTTTTATTCTGAACTGAGTCCGTACTCAACCGAAACGCGGGAGAGGGCGACCTGCGCCCGTATCGCGTTCCGCCGCTTACCGATAGCAAAGGGGGAGGCTGCCATCGGCCAGGCCCATGACCATCTTGTGTTACATCTTCCCATCAAAGTATTTAGTATTGCTCTGGACACAGTCCATTGGCTCTATAAGGAGGAGTTATGAAAATTCTAGTAGGAGTTGACGACTCGAAGTTCTCGGGAGATGTGTTACGGGCTGTTGTCACTCAGTTCCGGACTGAGAATACAGAAGTCCGGATCTTGCACGTGTTGCAGCCGATTGCCCCGGCTCCGCCGCAAATGGCCGCTGGCTATGCTCCTGAGCTGGAAGATCAGAAAAAGCCCGCCCGTGAGTTGGTCGAGCGAATTGCGAACGGATTACGTAGTGCAGGCTTCAAGGTGGACACCGCCATCGAGGTAGGTGACATCAGAGAGAGCATTATCGATTCCGCAGAAGAGTGGAGCGCCGACCTGATTGTCGTTGGTTCGCATGGACAAAGAGGCATCCAGCGTTTCTTGCTCGGCAGCGTGGCGGAGTTCGTCGCTCGCCATGCAAGGTGCTCCGTAGAAATCGTTCGCACGCCGATGGCCGTCTGAGAAAGCTGCCTCGCTCACGTCCTCGTAAGTGTGCTGAGGCCATGCAGAGCGGACCGCAAACGATAGCAGCCAGCACAAACAAGTAACAGGCCTTCGCTGCCAATAAAAGCGACACCTCCGCGGGAACTAATGACAACATATTGGCACGTGCCAGTTTCAGCAGTTCCCGCCGTTCGCCTACCTGTGGGTTGCTGCGCGCTGTCAAATCAGTAGGCCTTCTCTGCGATCGACAAATTCCTGAGCCACTTAGACTTGCTCGACCCTCGCAGCGGGGCGACGTGGCACGCATGCGACCCTGCTCGCCGGGCTTTTGTTTAGCTTGGAGGGCCGAATGCTACCAACACCTCCGGAGACGCACTCCGGATGTCAGCCAACAGAACGAACGGATCGCTAAGAACGAGCGGCCCCTGGCTTAAGTGGGTGGCTTGGACCTTTGCAGCGTTTCTTTGCGGCGCCGTAGCTGCTCCTGCTCAAGAAAACGAGCGGCTGGAACAAGAGCTGCAACAACTCAGGCAGCAGTACGATCAAACGACCCGCGAACTACAACAGCGTATCTCGGTCCTGGAGCAGCAAGTTGAAAACCAGAAAGCGGGCCTGGAGCACCAAATTGAGGAACAGGCTGCGAACCAGCAGGCACAGGACGCCGCGAATCAACAGAAACAGAACGGGGCGACAATTTCAGCGGTAGAACTGGCTGCCCAGAGAGCCGTCGCACAAGCTGTGACCGGCTCGTCAGATCAGGTTGGGGCAAAGTTTCAAGGGCAATTGCCTGCTCCCCCAACGTATGACCAGTTAAGGGACGCCGATGTCAAGATCGAGAAGCTGCAGGAGCAGGTGGGCAGCTTTGAGTTTCACGGTTACTTCCGCTCCGGCTATGGACTGAATGGCAAAGGTGGGCAGCAGGTGGCATTCCAGGCCCCCGGGACTGAGGCCAAATATCGCCTGGGAAATGAGGCAGAAACCTATAGCGAATTGATCTTTGTCAACAACTGGCTGAACCCGGACCGTGACTCCAATAAGGCGTGGATGAGAACCGAGTTCATGATTGAGGCAAACACGACCAACTCCACCAACTACGCTAACTTCGCCAACGGCATCGGCAACGACCAATTCCGCTTACGTGAAGCATTCGTTAGCGCAGGCGATCTGTTCGAAAGCCAACCTGGCGCCAAGTTTTGGGCGGGCGAAAGATACTACCGCCGCCAGCACATTGAGATAGACGATTTCTATCCGTTGGATCAGAGCGGTTACGGGGCGGGCGTCGAAGACCTCGATCTTAGAATCGGCAAGCTGGCTGTGGCGTTCCTATCAGGGGCGAGGCCCGACATCATCACGCAAAACGGAAATTTAGCGAAGAGCAACATCGACGTGCGTTTTTATGACCTCAAGGGGCCCTTGGGGCTATGGGCAGGGTGGTTCGATTTTGCGACCCAAAAGGGCGGCAAGACCGTATCAGGTACAACCCTCCCCAACTTTCCCACGACAAACGGCTTCGCATTTGGCCTACGGCATCAACGCCTCGAGTGGCACGGTGGCTATCACGCGTTTTCCATCCAGTATGGCACCGGCCCGGCCAGCAACTTTAGCTCGAATGGAAGCGGCGTTGTCATCGGTGATCCAAGTCTTTTCCTGAACAGCGCTGCACAACTCCTTGTCACGGAACAGGTGCTCGTTCAACCGAATGACAGATTCGCCATTATGCCCATCTTTGTCTTCCAGAGAACCAAAAATGGCATCCTCCAACGAGGATGGAACGAGTGGGTGTCTTTCGGGGCCAGGCCAGAGATCTTTTTCACAAAGTACCTATCGCTCGCATTCGAGGGAGGGTTTGACTATACCCACAGCGCGAGTGGACTCTACGACGGTTGGCTGCGCAAGATCACCATCGCACCACAGATAGGCTCCGGTCGAAAGTTTTTTAGTCGGCCCGTTCTGCGTACCTTCCTCACCTATGCCAGTTGGTCGAATGGCTTCCGTGGGTTGGTGGGAGGAGTTCCGTACCTGAACAGCACCAACGGTCTGACTTACGGTGTCCAGGCAGAAACCTGGTGGTAAGTAACTCGGACGAGCTGAGACAGGCTTTATAGATCGCTAACGCTGAATACATCCGCTGTACAGACTGAAGGTGAAGAGACATGGCAAGCAACGAGATCACAACTAGCTCTCCACTGGCGCAGGCTATGCCGCCTGCATCGGCAACTGCAAATTACGCGCGCCCCTTGGCGATAGTCACCACCCTCTTCTTTGCCTGGGGCTTTCTCACCTGTCTGAATGACATCCTCGTTCCGCACCTGAAGTCGATCTTCGACTTGAGCTATGCGCGCGTCATGCTGATTCAGTTTGCGTTCTTTTCGGCCTACTTCCTGTTCTCGGTTCCCTGGTCGAAGGTCGTGAACAAAATTGGATACCAGCGGACCATGGTGATTGGTCTGCTGACGATGGGTGCTGGAGCGTTCCTGTTCCTGCCCGCAGCCTCCGCTGCCTCCTTCCCGCTGTTCTTGACCGCGCTTATCATTCTGGCGGCTGGCATCACGGGTCTGCAGGTATCGGCCAATCCGTACGTAGTCGTACTGGGAAAACCTGAAACGGCGTCCAGCCGCCTGGATCTAACGCAGGCCTTCAACTCACTCGGCACCACGGTCGCGCCAAAAATCGGCGGCCTGCTCATCCTCAGCGCGGCCCCGCTTGCCATGGAGCAGCTGCGCCAGCTCTCGCCAGGGGCTCTGCAAGCGTACCGCGTCCAGCAGGCTGCCTCGGTCAAGATGCCCTACACAGTCATCGGTATTGCCCTGGTGATACTTGCAATTGTCATTGGCACCCTCAAGCTGCCAACGATCGGACAGGCACAAGACAGGCGTGGAGAGAAGGTGAACGATTCGATTTGGAGGCATCCGAATCTGATCCTGGGAGCTCTGGGTATATTCGCTTATGTGGGTGCTGAAGTGTCGATCGGCAGTTTCCTGGTGAACTACTTCGGCTTGCCGGCAATAGCCGGACTTTCCCCCAAGGCTGCCGCTGGTTATGTCTCGTTCTATTGGGGCGGCGCGATGCTCGGCCGCTTCGTCGGAGCGGGCCTTCTACGGAAAATCAAGGCTCCAAAGCTACTTGCGATATGCACGGTATGTGCGGCGACCCTGGTTATGACCTCGATGCTGACCAGTGGGCAGGTGGCTATGTGGAGCATCCTGGCGGTTGGGCTCTTCAACTCCATCATGTTTCCCACAATCTTCAGCCTGGGTGTTGCCGAGCTGGGACCGCTCACGGGCAGTGGTTCCGGCATCTTGAACATGGCTATCGTCGGCGGGGCCATCATTCCCGTCATCCAGGGCGCAATTGCCGACCAATTCGGGTTGCATCACGGGTTTTTCCTGCCCGTAGTCTGCTACTTGTACATACTTTTCTTTGGGCTTAGCGGGTCAAAGCCAAATAGTGAACGCTACGCGAAAGCCTACAGTTTAGGGAACTCCACCTCGGCTTCCGGACTCCATTAAAGGCGAGGACATGCGAAACCATGCACCAAAGTTGGCTCCGTCGATTCTAGCGGCGGACTTCACCCGACTCGGTGAACAGGTAACCGAGGCAGAGAAGGCGGGAGCCGACCGGATTCACATCGACGTGATGGACGGTCACTTCGTGCCCAACATATCGATGGGAGCACCCATAGTACAGTCGTTACGGCGCGTAACCCGCCTCCCTTTGGAGATACACTTCATGATCTCGGATCCGGATTTATTTCTTGATGAATTTGTCGAGGCGGGATCCGATTCGTTTCTTGTCCATTGGGAAGGCAACAACAACTTGCATCGCACTGTGCACCGCATCAAGGATCTCGGCAGGCGCGCTGGAGTAGTCATCAATCCTGCAACCCCTGCCGCGGTGCTGGAAGAGATCCTGCAGGACCTCGACTTGGTGGTAGTCATGACCGTCAATCCGGGGTTCGGGCATCAGCCCTTCCTCCGCAGCACCCTGCCAAAGATCGAGCGCGTCCGTCAGATGGTCCGGCGCCTTAACCCTTTCTGTGAGGTTGAGGTAGATGGAGGCGTTGATGAGACAACGGCGCCTTGGGCTGAAGCAGTGGGAGCAGACGTCTTTGTGGCCGGATCATCGATCTTTAGCGATCGTGCGGGAGTGGCAGGGGCCATCGGCCGATTGCGTCACGCCCTGGCCAGTGGCAACAAAGTCTAGAACACCAGAAGAGCGAACCTTGTATCGAAGACAATCGTTGCTTATAAATCCTCGAGAGCGCTGTAATTCGTCAACTCTGTTTCGCCGGCTGCGGTAGGTGGAAACCTGCCGCCTGCTCACGCCGCCTCACGGTCTGCAGACAGTCACAGGGTCCGAACTGACAGTTTGGGGCTTGGTCGCGACCTTGACTCTCTTCATTTGTTTCCAGTCGTACGGAAATTCCTGACCGCAATCTAAACACACGACGTACGTCCCTGTGACCGACGCTGCCGCCCTACGACGCAGCATACCCCTCACCGTGAGAGGAAAACTGCACCGCCTGTGCCAACACCCAAAGAGCATATTAAACACACTCATAGCCTCGTCTTTGCTACCAGCGGTCAGGCCTTAAGCCTTCAACTGGTTCCACATTCCCTTCAAGCAGGCGAGATTCCAATGGCATGTTGGTTCGGTTTCAGAGAAACATCGTTCCCTAATAAGTAGTTAGCTGATTCAGGGGGCGGCAAGAAATCCGCTGCACGGTGCCGACAAGTTGGCAAGTGACTGCGCAGCGACCCGTGCGAATGGCACCCCCGTAGGCCTGGCGATCACAGGCAGGCCTAGGCTCGTTTCCGCGTGCCGGAAGGTGCAAGTCATCGCCCGCAGCAACGAGTGCATTCTCGACCGAGTCTTTCGTTTGAGATTTTGAATCGCTGCTATGACATGCCACATCATCGATTAAAATTGGCGCTACCTGTGTAAGCATGCGGCCGCCTAGCGTGACATGCCAACATCCAAAATCTCGAACGGGGGACAGGCGGGGATGCTTGCCGATGAAAAGGTGAGTCCGTCTCCAGATTTTCGGCTCCTGATCGACTCCGCCCCCGCCCTGATTCACACCAGTCTGCCTGACGGATACCTCGACTTCTTCAATCAAGGTTGGCTCGACTACGTGGGTCGGTCGTTGGAAGATCTGCTGGGTTGGAGATGGACCGAGTACATTCATCCCGAGGATGTCGAAGGGATCGTTCAACAGTGGCGCGCGTCATTGGCTAGCGGTGAGCCTTTCTTACACGAAACACGGGTCCGGCGTGCTGACGGCGGGTATCGCTGGATGCTGCACCACAAGGTCGCCGTGCGGGACGAATATGGAAACATCGTCAAGTGGCATGGATCGAGCATCGACATTGAGGACCGCAAGCGCGCCGAAGAACAACTCCGGCGGAGTGCCCATGAGCTGCAAAGAAGCGAGTTTTATCTAGCAGAAGCCCAGCGCCTGGCCCACATGGGCACCTGGGTTTTTGATCCAGCACGAGGATTCGATTACTGGTCGCGCGAACTTTTTCACATATACGGGCTTGATCCGGCCAAAGGAGCGCCCGGCTCTGAAGAATACCTGGCACTCGTCCATCCAGAGGATCGCGAGTTCATGGCGTCGGTGATGAAGCGAATGCTTGTAGAAGCTTCCGGATTCGACGTCACCAAGCGCATCGTGCGACCGGACGGTGAAGTTCGGTACATTCGTTGCGTGGCAAGTCCCATCGTCGACAGCGGCACGATGAAAAGAATCGGCATGGGCATGGACGTTACCGAGAATGAACTCCTGA
The DNA here is from genome assembly GCA_052147365.1 of Candidatus Korobacteraceae bacterium. Lineage (GTDB taxonomy): Bacteria > Acidobacteriota > Terriglobia > Terriglobales > Acidobacteriaceae > Bog-257. The sequence continues at coordinate 10,283 of JBKQKT010000628.1, forward strand.
CTCAAGAACTCCGGCGCCGCGAAGCCTACCTGGCCGAAGCCCAAAAGCTCAGTCACACGGGCAGCTTCGGGTGGAAACCCGACACCGAAGAAATTGTCTGGTCGGATGAAACGTATCGCATCTTCGAATATGACCCCACAGTCAAGCTAACCATCGATTCCATCGCCCAGCGTGTACATCCAGAGGAGCGCGCCGAGTTCCAGGAGGTTATCAATCACGCGTCTGCGGGGGCGACACATTTCGAGCATGCGTATCGTTTGCTGCTGCCCGACGGGAGAATCAAGCACGTCCACGCCCTGGCTCATGCATTAGAGGATGCATCCGGCAACCGCGAGTTCGTAGGGGCGGGGATTGACGTTACGTCGATCAAACGAGCAGAAGAGGAACTGCGCCGAAGCGAGACCTATCTGGCGGAGGCGCAGAGACTCAGCAAGACAGGCAGTTGGGCCTGGAGCCCCGACTACGACATCAGGTACTGGTCGGAGGAATGCTACCGTGTTCTGAGTTTCGATCCGCAGGATGGCTTGCCCCGGTTCGAAGACTTCTTTCAGCGGATTCATCCCGACGACCAACCCGGCTTCAGGGAACTGATCCAGTCGGTTATCCGCGAGAAGGCGGAGTGGGAGGCGGACTACCGCATCGTGCATTCGGGTGGCACCGTCAGGGACATTCACGTCGTGGGTCATCCTGTTCTGAGCACGTCCGGCGACCTCATTGAATTTGTGGGCACTGTCATCGACGTCACTGAACGTAAACGAGCAGAGGAGGAACAGCGCCGAAGTGAAATGGAGCTCCGTCAGATTCTGGACCTGACGCCGCAGCTGGTCGCTGTATTCGGACCGGGTCGCGAACGTCTTTACGCCAACCGCATCATGCTCGATTACCTCGGCCTTACGCTGGAAAAGTGGCGGCAGAAACCTACTAGTTCCGTACTGAGTTATAGCAATGAGTTCATTCATCCTGATGACAGGGCACGGGTGCTCGGTCATTTTGATCGTGCTCTCTCGACTGGCTCTGGTTTCGAGACGGAGATGCGACTCCGCAAGGACGCCGGAAGTTATCGCTGGTTTTTGGTTCGTTATAACCCATTGCGCGATGACAAGGGACATATTACCCGCTGGTATGCTGCGTCTACGGATATTGATGAACGCAAGAGGGCCGAGGAGAGACTGCAACAGGAGAACGTCGCCCTTCGAGAAGAGATCAGCAAGGCATCGATGTTCGAGGAGATCGTTGGCTCTTCTCCTCCCCTGCGAACGGTACTTTCTCGCATTGCCAAAGTCGCTCCAACTGCCTCCACGGTGCTCATCACAGGCGAGACGGGAACCGGCAAGGAACTCGTTGCTCGTGCAATCCATCGCCGCTCACAACGATGCTCCCGTCCGTTTGTGAGCGTAAACTGTGCCG